>DASYRI010000095.1:0-19368 GCA_036004545.1 Gemmatimonadales bacterium | reverse complement strand
CCACTCGTCCGTCCGCCGGTCCCACGGCCGGGGTCGTCATGCCGCCGCGTCGTCTCCGACGCCCTCGTCTCTGCGCTGGAGCTCGATGAACACGTCCTCGACCGTCGGGAGGCCGAACCGGGCGGTGATTTCCCGCGGTGTGCCGACGCCGATCAGGTGGCCGCGGGAGAGGAAGGCAAGCCGGTGGCAGCGCTCCGCCTCGTCCATATAGTGGGTGGTCACCAGCACGGTCATCCCCTCCGCCGCGCGCTCGCCGATGTGCTCCCAGAATCGGCGCCGCGACGCCGGGTCCACCCCGGCCGTCGGCTCGTCGAGAAACACCAGGTCGGGCCCGTGGGTAGTGGCGCAGGCGAGGGCGAGCCGCTGCTTCCAGCCGCCCGAGAGCGTGCCCGCGAGCTGCCCCCGCCGATCGCCGAAACCGTAGGTCGCGAGCTGCGCCCCGATCCGCCGCCGCCGCTCCTCCCCCACGATGCCGTAGGCGCCGGCGTAGAACTCCAGGTTTTCGAGCACGGTGAGATCGTCGTAGAGCCCGTAGCGCTGCGACATGTAGCCGATCCGGCGCCGGACCCGCTCCGGCTCCTTCACCACGTCCACCCCGACGACGTACGCGCTCCCCGCGCTCGGCGCGACGAGCCCGGTGAGCATCCGGATGCTGGTGGTCTTGCCGCTCCCGTTGGGCCCCAGGAGGCCGAAAACCTCCCCGCGCCCCACTTCGAGGTCGAGCCCCTCGACGGCCACGATGGCGCCGTAGACCTTGCGGAGCCCGCGGGTTATGATCCCCGCGCCCTTCCCGGAGTCTGGCGGTGGGGCAGGCGGGCTGCCAGGGGTGGGTGCGCCGCTCATCGCCCGGCCCCCGCGACACTCCCACTGTCCGCCTTTCCGGCGTTCCGCCTGTCCGCCTGTCCGCCTGTTCGCCGGTCCGCCCGTCCGCCGGTCCGCCGGTCCGCCGGTCCGCCTGTCCGCCGGTCCGCCTGTCCGCCGACCCTCACCCCCACCCAGATCCCCGCTTGCGGCGCCTCCGCGGGACGCGCGAACTCCACCTTCACGCCGAACATCAGGTCGGCCCGCTCCCTCTCGGTGAGCGCCACCTTCGGGGTGAACTCGGCCTTGGGGTTGATCGCCACCACGCTGCCCTCGATCCTTCGACCGTCGCCGGTCACCACCTCCGCGGGCGCGCCGACGCGAAGTCCGGTGACGACCCCCTGCGGCACGAACACCCGCACGTAGGCCCGCGCGGTCTCGCCCACGGTGACCACCGGCACCGTCGCGGCCAGCGCCTCCCCCGGCTCGGCGTGGCGGCCCAGAATCGTGCCGGCCACCGGCGCGGTGAGCACCAAGTCGGCGGCATGGGCGTCGAGCTGGGCGAGCGCGGCCCGCGCGGTGGCCACCTCCGCCCGCGCGGCGCGGATCCGCTCGGGCCGGCTCCCCGCGCGGAGCAGCCGCAACGCCTCGTCGGCCGACTGCATCCGGCCCCGCGCCACCCGTTCGGCGGCCACCGCGTTGTCGAGGCTCTGCCGGCTCACCACGTCGCGGGCGGCGAGGTCGCGGACCCGCTGCAGCTCCTTTCCGGCGCGCTCCACCTCCGCCTGCGCCGAGGCGAGCTCCGCCTCCGCCCGGGCGATCTCTTCGGGCCGCGAGCCGGCCTCGAGGTCCCGCAGGTTGGCCTCCGCGCTGGCGAGGCGGGCCCGCTGGCCGGCGAGCGACGCGCCCAGGTCGGTCTGGGTGAGGAGGGCGAGCGTGTCGCCGGCGCGCACCACGTCGCCTTCGTCCACCCGGATCACGACCACCCGCGCCGGCTGCATCGCGGCGACGTCCACCTCGGGAAGCTCGACCGTGCCGCGGGCCTGATAGCCGTCGGCGGGCGCGCCGGAGCACGCCGCGATCACGAGCGCCGGCAGGACCCAGCGCGGACCTGCACTGGGGCGGGACCATCCTCGGACCCTCATGGCGTGTGCTCCGGATTGGTCAGGGCGCGAACGGCGAACTCTCCCGCGTGGCGGCCGAAGGCGCGCGCCGTCGCCTCCGACACGCCCTCCGGCCCGGTGCCGAAGAGGAGCCCGATGGCGGGGCGGGCGATGGTGAAGTAGACGACCTGGGCGATGGTGCTCACCGCGGCGAAGCGCGGCTCCACGTCGCGGCGGAATCTCCCCGCGCGCTGGCCCTCCAGGATGAGCTCGCAGAGCCGGCGGAAGATGCCCGTCGCGAGCTGGAGGATGATCGCTTCGGCGTGGCGCGCGTCGTGGTCCACCATCTCGCGCACCAGCAGCTTTGGAGCGTTGGGATGGGCCAGGAGGAACTCGACCTGTGCCTCGACCAGACCGCGGATGGCGAGCTCGGGGGTCCCGGCCGCGTCCAGGCCCGCGCGTCCCCGGGTGACCAGCTCGCCGGCGACGCGCTGGAGCACCGCGCGGTAAAGCTCTTCCTTGTTGGCGAAGTAGTAGTAAAGCAACGCCGAGTTGAGGCCGCTCGCGGCGCCGATCTGCTTGATGGTGGTCGGCTCGAAGCCGGCGCGGGCGAAGAGGGCCTCGGCCCGGTCAAGGATGAGCTCTCGGGTGGTAGAGGTAGAGGAGGTGGTGGTCGAGTCGGTCATGGGTCTTAATTAATCGCTTAATTAAATAACATGCAAGGGGGTACGCTGACTCCAGGTCGCCAAGCCTGGCTGGCTAGGGGATGTTTCCGGTCAACAGCTCCGTGATAGGCCGCCCGTCGCAATCGGCGAGCTCGACGCCCAAGAGCCGGGTGAAGGTCGGCGCGAAATCGAGGACCGACACCGCCCGGTTGAGCCGTCCGGGCTCGATGCCGGGGCCGGCCGCGACGAGGAGGCCCTCGATCCGATGCTCCCCGGTCCGGGTGTAGCGGTTGATTCCCTCCACCGCCCCGATCTTCGGAGAGCGTGCCCGGACCACCGAGCCGGCCCCGCCGTTTATTTCGGCGCTCCCCGTCGGGGTGCCGTCGTCCCAATCCACCAGGAGATCAGGGAGATTGGCCAGGTGGTCTCCGGCGTAAAGCTCGGCAGTCCGGACCACCCGGCCGATCAGCGGACGGCCGGTGTCCTCGCGCACGATCTCGAGCAGCTCGGCGGCGAGCCTGGTGCAGAACGCATCCGCCTCCAGGCCCGGCGCCAGCACGCCCTGGGGCTCGCGACCGATGAGATTGAGGCGGATTCCACCGGTCGCCAACCCGTTGCTCACCGCGAAGCAGCGGCTGCGTGCCGGATCAACTCCGATCGTGGGGAGCGGGGCGGCCTCCCCTTCCCGGCGACCATGGGCACGGAGGGGCGAGAGGATCCCGCGGATGCCCCTGGGAAGCGCGCGCCACGCGCGGGCAGCGGCGGCCCGGGCCAGCCGCGGCGCTCCGCGTGGTGCCGGCGTCCCGGATTCAGGGGCGGGCTGCGCCGCGCCCAGCCGGAACAGGATCTCCGGGAGCAGGAAGTGAGCCCCGAACCAGTGGGACATGCCGTGGAGCGTGAAGACGATCACGAGCCCATCGTCCTGATCGGCGATGATCTCGCCGATCGCCTGGTCAATCGCCGCGTAGACCTGCCGCACCGGATCGCCGACAGCCGCGGCCAGGGCCGCGTCATGGCCGGGGTGCGCGGGGTCGTGGAGATGCCAGCACTGGTGTCCCGCGCAGTGTGATTCGGTGAACACCTGCAGGAATAGATCCCACCCGCCCGCTCCGAGCAGATGCCGGGTGAGGCCGGCCCGAGCGCGAGCCCCGCGCACCAGCTCGTCGGTCAGGCGAACATACTCGGGCGGCGTGCGGCGAACGGCATCGCAGGTGTGACCCAGCGGATGGCCGCCCAGCCGGCCCGCAATCTCATCCCGCAGCTCGGGGGGCCGGGTCTGGAATCCGAAGACCGCGTCGTGCCCGCCCCACTCCACGATGTGAAGCCCGAGAATGTCGGCATCGAGCCGACTGAGCGGCACGTCCACCACAGCGATCCGCCGCCCGGCCCGGCTCAGGACCGTCCAGAAGGGATCCCCTCGGACGAAGGCCCCATCGGCCGGCCGGTGATACTGGTAGCTGCCGGGCCGGAGCTGGACCAGATAGTGGAACCCGTGCCGGGCCGGCGTGACTCCGGTGTAGAACGAGGGCCAGGTCGAGCCGACGAAGAACCCTTCCATGCTGCGGGTACGGCCCACGAGCCCGCGCCGGATGAGCGAGCCGAGGTTCGGCAGGGTGCCATCCCGAGCCCAGCGCTGGAGCAGGTCAGGATTCGCCGCGTCAATTCCGAGGGCCAGCACTCGAGCTCGGGGAGGGGGCGCCGGCAATGCTCAGCTCCGAACCAGGGCCGCGATCAACCGGCCGGTGAAGGGCAGGTATCGCCAACCGCCGCGCGACCTGAGGGTCTGAAGATGCCACCATGCCGCTTCGGTCAGACAGCCCTCCTGCAGGAGCATCCTTGCGGTGGCATGGCACTCGGCTGAGACTTTCCGGACGAGTCCGGCGCGAAAGGCCGGCGGGAGCGGCAGATCGAGTATCCGCAGGAGCGCGGCGACCTGGCCCAGGCGAAAGTCGCGCGACTTGGATTCGGAGCCGCTGGTCTCTGTGCACCGGACAACGGTCGGCTGCTCCAGGAACCGCATGCGACCCATCATCGCGAGCCGCACGGCGAGATACGTACATTCGAGATACCGCGGCATGGCATCGAACACCTCCGGGCCCACGGCCTCGGTGCGGCATAGCCAGGACCCGGGCATGAGCCAGTTCCGGATCAGCAGGGCGCCGAGCGGGTCCCGCTCGACCGACAGGCCGGCCGGAACGGTCAGTTGATCGCCGTCCGGCCCTCGGCAGTAGCCGTTGGTCACAACGGCGTCGGTGTCCGGTCGCTCTTCGAGGGCCTGCATGCGCACCTCGAGCGCCCCGGGCAGCAGGAAGTCGTCGTCGTCCAGCGCGGCGTAGCACGGCGTGTCCACCAGCTCGCGGCCGCGGCGCAGGGCGCCGGCCAGGCTCGCCTCCTCGCGGCCGGCGACCCGGATGCGCCGATCCGCGGACAGGGCCGCGACGAGAGCGGGGTCGCGGAAACTGCCGTTGATCACGACCAGGGGCACCGGCCGGACGCCGCGCTGCTCCAGCACGCTCTCGAGGGCGCGGCGTAGCCCGGCGCCCCGTTCGCTCCGCGCGAGCGTGGGCATGATGACGGTTACCGGGCGCACCCGGGAGCTCCGACGCGGAGGGATGGCACCATGGAGGTGGACGCGGAGCGGTTGCCGGACGGTGCGCAGCTCGAGGCCGCTCTTTGCATCGTCGGCGCCGGGCCGGCGGGGATCGCCCTCGCGCGGGAATGCGGCGGTCGGGGCGTCAACGTGCTCCTGCTCGAAAGCGGCGGGACGGAGTCGGAGGAGTGGCCCCAGACCCTGAATGAGGGCACCGTCGCCGGCGATTCGTATGCCGGCCTGCGGGCGACCCGGCGGCGACAGGCCGGGGGCACCAGCGTGCTCTGGAATACCGGCGTGAGCGGCGTGCTCGGCGCGAAATTCACCCCGCTCGATCCCTGCGATTTCGAGGTGTCTGCCGAGGCGGCCGGGCTCGGGTGGCCGCTCGCCCGCTCCGACCTCGAGCCGTTTTACCGGCGTGCGCAGCGGGTGTGTGGTCTCGGGTCATTCCAGTATGAAGGGGCCGAATGGCCGGGGCCGGAACGCTCGCCGTTGCCGATCGGTGGTCAGTGGCTGACGACCCGGATCTATCAGTTCGGACCGCAGCGTCTTTTCACCGAAACTTACCTCTCGGAGCTGCGGGCCGCACCCGCTGCACGGCTCTGCTACCACGCGACCGTTTGCGAGCTGATCGCCGACGGGACCGGCCGCCGGATTGTCGAGGCCCGGATCGGCTGCCGTTCCGGAAAGCGCCTGAGCGCGCGCGCGCCGGTGTTCGTGCTGGCCGGCGGGGCCATCGAGAACGCGCGGCTGCTCCTGGTCTCGGTCGGTCGCCGCGGGACGGGCCTCGGAAACCAGCACGACTGGGTCGGCCGCTGCTTCATGGAGCACCCTCGCGACCAGTCGCTGCGCCTGGTACCGCACTCGCCGGACTTCTTCCGGGAGGCGGCGTTCTACAACTTCCATCGGGCTCGCGACGGCACCATCATCGCCGGACGCCTCGCCCCGACCGAGGCGACGATCCGTCGCCACCGGCTTTCGAATTTTTCGATCACGCTCCTCCCGCGGCCCGGCGCTTCGCTTTCCGCGCGCGGGGCGGGGTGGATCGCGCGGCTTGGTCGGGCCGTGCGCAGGCAGAGAGGTCGTGCGCGGACCGTGGGGGATGGGTGGTCCGAACTGCCCGAGCCCGCCGGGCGGTCCAACGAGCTTCACCTCCTCATCAACCTGGAGCAGCGTCCGAACCCGGAGAATCGCGTCGTGCTGGGCAGCGCGGCGGACGCCCTGGGAATGCCCAGGCCCAGGCTGCAATGGCGCTGGCGGTCGGAAGAACAGGCGGAGCTCGACCGGCTCCGGGGTCTCCTCGCCGATTGGCTCGGGGGCGCCGTGGGCGGCCGGGTGCGGATCGCGGGCGGCCGCGAGCCCGATCTCAATGCCCATCACCATGCCGGAACCACGAGAATGGCCCCCCACGCGCGACTCGGCGTCGTGGACCTCGATTGCCGGGTGCACGGCACCGACAATCTCTATGTCACCGGCGCCTCGGTGCTGCCTTCGGCCGGGGTGGCCAACCCCACGCTCACGATCGTCGCCCTCGCACTCCGCTTGGCCGATCACCTCGGGTCCGTGCTCTGACGCGGCCGATAGCCGGATGCGGGTTGTTCCGGCCGCCTAACGCTGCTAGTTTGCTGGGCTTATGTTCGATGAGCTGGCCACGAAGCTCGCCGCCACCCTGCAGCGGCTCACCGGGCGCGGCGTGCTCTCGGAGGAAGCGGTTCGGGAGGGACTGCGCGAGATCCGCCGCATCCTGCTCGAAGCCGACGTGAGCTTCGAGCTCACCCGCGGCTTCCTCGAGCGGGTCGAGGCCAGAGCGGTCGGGCAGCAGGTGCTGAAGTCGGTGCGGCCGGGCCAGCAGCTCGTCAAGATCGTCTACGACGAGCTGGTCGCGATGCTGGGGGAGCGGCAGGCGCCCATCGCGCATGCCACGGTGCCGCCCACCGTGATCCTCCTGGTCGGGCTGCAGGGCTCGGGCAAGACGACCACCGCGGGGAAGCTCGCGAAGCGGCTCAAGCTCGAGCAGAAGGCGCCGTTCCTCGTGGCGGCGGACGTCTATCGCCCCGCGGCGGCCGAGCAGTTGGCGACGCTGGCGTTGCAAGTGGGAGTCGGCTGCTACGAGGAGGCCTCGGGGCAGGGCGGGGCGGAGTTGCCGTCTTTTCGTCCTTCCGTCCTTCCGTCCGGCGCCCCCGAGGTCGTCGCGCTGGTCAAGCGAGGCATCGAGGCGGCCGGCAAAGCCCGGGCCCGCACCGTGCTCGTGGACACCGCGGGCCGGCTCCAGATTGACGAGGAGATGATGGCGGAGCTCAGCCGGCTCAAGGCCGCGGTGAGCCCGCACGAGATCCTCCTCGTGGCCGACGGGATGACCGGCCAGGACGCCGTGCGGATCGCGCAGGGCTTCCACGACGCCCTGGGGATCACCGGCGTGATCCTCACCAAGATGGACGGCGACGCGCGGGGCGGCGCCGCGCTCTCCATCTACGGGGTGACCAGGGCGCCGATCAAGTACGTCGGCACCGGCGAGCGGCTCGACGCGCTGGAGCCGTTCCATCCCGACCGGATGGCCGGGCGGATCCTCCAGCAGGGCGACGTGCTCTCGCTGGTGGAGAAGGCCCAGACCGCGGTGGACGAGGACGAGGCGAAGCGCCTCGCCAGGAAGGCCACCTCGAAGAAGGGCCTCGACCTCCAGGATTTTCTCGGGGCGGTGCGGCAGATGCAGAAGCTCGGGCCGCTCAAGAACGTGCTCGGCATGCTGCCGGGGGTGAACCCGGCGATGCTCAAGACCACCAACCTGGACGACCAGCGCGTCAAGCATGTCGAGGCGATCGTCCTCTCGATGACCCCCGCCGAGCGGGCCGACCCCGACCTGATGAACGGGTCGCGCCGGATGCGGGTGGCGAAGGGCGCCGGGCGCTCGGTGCAGGAAGTGAATCAGCTGCTGTCGCAGTTCAAGCAGATGCAGAAGATCATGAAAACGTCCGGCAAGCCGGGCGCCAAGCTCCCGTTCGGGGGCCGCTTCCCGGGCTGAGCCTCAAGCGTCGAGGAAGGACACGGATGAGCACTCGGATTCGCCTGCGGCGGGTGGGTCGCAAGAAGGTGCCGCTCTATCGCATCGTGGTCTCGGAGAGGACCTCCGCCCGCGATGGCCGGTTCATCGCGATCCTGGGCACCTACGATCCCAAGCAGGAAGGGGCGAAAAAGGTGGTGCTGGACGCCGCGAAGGCGCAGGATTGGCTGTCGCGGGGCGCCACCGCCAGCGCGACGGTCGCCGCGCTCCTCAAGTCGGCCGGCGTCGCCAGTACCACGGCGTAGTGCCGGAGGGAGCGGGGGCGGAGCGCCACCTGGTGGTGGGGCGGCTCCGCAAACCGCATGGACTCAAGGGGGACTGCGCCGTCTTTCCCCTGACCGACGAGCCGGATGCGGTGTTCGCGCCCGGCCGCGCGGTGTGGGTCAAGAGCGTGGCGGGGGAGTTGGTCGGTGGCCCGCTGGTCATCGAGCGAAGCCGGCCCTACCACCGGCAATGGCTGGTGGCCTTCCGTGGCCATCTGCACATTGACGCGGTGAAACCGTGGGGCGGCCACTTCCTCGTGGCCGATGCGGCCGAGCTCACGCCGCCGGGACCCGGCGAGGTCTACCTCCACGAGCTGGTCGGCTTCGCGGTGAGCGGCCGGGATGGCACGGCGCTCGGGCTGGTGACGGCGGTGGTCGAGCTTCCGGCGGGCATCGCGGTCGAGGTGCAGGGGCCGAAGCGGGAGTTTCTGCTCCCCTTCCGCAAGGAGTTCGTCCTCGAGATGGATCGCCCCGGCCGCCGGCTGGTGGTCGCGCTGCCGGAAGGGCTGGTGGAGGAGTGAGCAGTGGGCAGCGAGTAGAGGGCAGTCAACAGTGGGCGGTGGGCAGTGAACGGTTGACGGTGAACGGGGACCGATAGCAGATAGCCGACAGCCGAGCCCCGATGCTGACCATCAACGTGGTGGCGCTCTTTCCCGAGACGCTCGGGCCGATGCTCCGCGCGAGCATCCCCGGGCGGGCCGCCGAAGCGGGGCTGGTGGCGTACCGGCTGATCCAGCTGCGCGACTTCACCCACGACCGGCACCACACGGTAGACGACGCGCCGTTCGGCGGCGGCGCCGGGATGGTGCTCAAGCCGGAGCCGTTCTTCGAGGCGGTGGAGTCGCTGGGGCCGGGACGGACCGGGCCGATGGTCCTGCTCTCGGCGCGGGGCTGGCGGTTCGATCACCGGCGCGCGGTGCGGTACTCGCTGGCGCAGGAGCTGACGCTGCTGTGCGGCCACTACAAGGACGTGGACCAGCGGGTCGCCGACGGGCTCCGCGCCGAAGAGATTTCGATCGGCGACTTCGTCCTGAGCGGCGGGGAATCGGCCGCGCTGTGCGTGATCGACGCGGTCGTGCGGCTGCTCCCCGGCGCGCTGGGCGACCACGAGAGCGCCAGCGGCGACTCGCA
Source organism: Gemmatimonadales bacterium (assembly GCA_036004545.1). GTDB lineage: Bacteria > Gemmatimonadota > Gemmatimonadetes > Gemmatimonadales > GWC2-71-9 > JABFSM01. The sequence continues at coordinate 9,757 of DASYRI010000095.1, read as the reverse complement.
CTACGACGGGCTCCTGAGTCCGCCGAGCTATACCCGGCCCCCGGAGTACCGGGGACTCGCCGTCCCGGAGGTGCTGCGCTCCGGCAATCACGCCGACATCGCGGCGTGGCGGCAGCAGATGGCGGAGCGGCTCACCGCCGAGCGGCGGCCGGATCTCTGGGCCGCATGGCGACGGATGACCGACGACGCCCCCGGAGCGGGGCCGGCAAGATAGTGGCGCCCAGCACCCTGAGGGAGGAGATGACCATGGATCGCGTGAGTACGATCGCCCGCGAGGGCCTGCGGAAGGACATCCCGTTATTCGCGCCGGGGGACACGGTCCGGGTGCTGGTGCGGGTCCGGGAGGGCGACAAGGAGCGGCTCCAGGCGTTCGAAGGCATCTGCACGGCGCGCCGTGGCGGCGGCATCGACGAGAATTTCACGGTCCGCAAGCTCTCCGCCGGGGTCGGAGTGGAGCGGATCTTCCCGCTGCACGGCCCCTCGATCGGCTCGATCGAGCTGGTGCGCCGGGGCCGGGTGCGGCGGGCCAAGCTCTATTTCCTCAAGGCGCTGTCCGGCAAAGGCGCGCGCATCCGCGAGAAAAAAGAGCAACAGCGGCCCTGACCCGGGGCAGCACACGGTGTGTCCCGTCTCCCGGCCGACGCTCACGCGGGAGCGCCTCGCGTGGGCCGAGCGCCGCGTGCTGGTCGGGGTGGACGAAGCGGGCCGCGGCCCCCTGGCTGGTCCGGTGGTGGCCGCAGCCGTCGTGTTCCCCCCGGGGGCCCGTCCCATCGCGGGGGTCCGCGACAGCAAGACTCTTCCCATCCAGCGTCGCGAGGAGCTGGCCCTCGCCATCCGGGCCGGGGCGATCCGGCTCGGTGTGGGCGCCGCCTCCAGCCGCGAGATCGACCGGCTCAACATCCGGGTGGCGACGGCGCTGGCGATGCGGAGGGCGGTCGGGAGGGCGCTAGGGAGCTGGAGAGCTGGGGAGCCAGGGGCTATTGGGCGCCCTGGCGCCCTGGCTCCCCAGCTCCCCAGCTCCCTGACTCCCTACGTCGTCCTCGTCGACGGCCTCCCCTTCCGCGAGCTCGGCTTCCCGCACGAGGCGCTGGTGGACGGCGACGCGCTCTGCTACAGCGTGGCGGCGGCGGGTATCGTGGCCAAGACGGTGCGCGACCGGGTCATGCGTGCGCTGGCCGCGCGGCACCCCGGCTACGGCTGGGAGACCAACATGGGATACTGGTCGGCGGCGCACCTGGCCGGCCTCGCCGCCGCGGGCGTTACCCGGCACCACCGGATGAGCTTCGCGCCGATGTCGCAGGGGGAGCTGTGGGAGGGCGGACCGGCGGACAGAGGAACCCTCTCCCCGACCGCCTGACCGCCTGACCGCCTGTTAGCTTAAGAAGGGGGCGTAGCTCAGTTGGTAGAGCAGCGGGCTTTTAACCCGTAGGTCGTGGGTTCGATCCCCACCGCCCTCATCAGAGGCAAGGGCGCAACGACGCAATGACGCAAGGTCGACTGACCACCGTCAGCCACCTTGCGTCCTTGCGTCTTCGCGTCTTTGCGTCCCGCTACGGCGTAAGAAAAAACACCAACGTCCCCCGTCCCGCCTCGAACCCCGGCGCTTCGATCCCCATCACGCCGCTCTTGGGGAACTCCACGCGGAGGCCCGAGGTACTGCCGACCAGCAGCAGCGCCGCGAGCCCGCTCATCCAGGGCTCGTGGCCCACCAGGGCGATAGTCTCCTCCGGCCGGACTGCGCCGATTTCGATCGCCAGCTCCGCCAGGTCGGGCGGGGCGGCAAGTGCCCCGCAGGGGAGCCGCCGCTCCCGGCCGATGCCGGTCTCCTCGGCCGTGATCCCGGCCGTCTGCCAGGCCCGCTTCCAGGGGCTGCTGAAGATCCGCGCCGGAACCAGGCCGAGCTTCACCAGCCGCCGGCTCATCCGGCGATGGATCTTGCGCCCCCTGGGCAGCAGCGGGCGGAGCACATCGTCGGGATACCGCTCGGCGTCCTGCTCGGCGGCCTGGGCGTGTCGGATGAGGAGCAGGTGCATGTCCGGGTCCCCTCGCTCGGGAGAGCAATCGGCTATCCGGTACCGGCTATCAGCTTACCGCCGAGGACCGATAGCCGATAGGCGATAGCCGATAGCCGATAGCTGATGGCCGCCGGCCCCACCCGGAGTTAGGTTTTCCTCCGGGCCGCGCGATACCCGCCTCCGATTCACCCCTCCGGGAGCCGGCATGGCCACGATCTGGATCGATGGGCAATGGCACAACAGGGAATCGGGCAAGGTCTCGGTCTTCGACCACGGGCTCCTCTACGGCGACGGCGTCTTCGAGGGGATCCGGGTCTATGCCGGGAAGGTGTTCAAGCTCCGGGAGCACCTCGATCGGCTGTACGATTGCGCTCACGCGGTGCTGCTCGAGATCCCGATTCCGAAGGCCGAATTCGGGGGGGTGATCGAAGAGGCGGCGAGGCGGTCGGGGCTCAAGGAAGCCTACATCCGTCCCATTGTCACCCGCGGCATCGGCGACCTGGGCATTGACCCCCGCAAGTGCGCCCGGCCCACGCTGATTGTGATCGTGGACGAGATCAGCATCTGGCCTGCCGAGCGCTACGACCAGGGCATTACCGTGATCACCGCGGGCACTCCGATCCCCCACCGCGAATCGCTGTCGCCGCGGGTCAAGTCGCTCAACTATCTCTCCCACGCCATGGCCAAGATGGAGGCCAACGTCGCCGGGGCCGATGAGGCGCTGATGCTCGATGCGTCGGGGTATGTCGCGGAGGGCACCGGGCAGAACGTGTTCATCGTGAAGCAGGGGCTGCTGCGGACGCCGCCGCTCTATGCCGGGATCCTCGCCGGCATCACCCGCGGAGTGGTCATGGAGCTGGCCGGCGCGGCGGGCCTCACGGTGCGGGAAGAGATCTTCAACCGCTTCGACGTCTACACCGCCGACGAGGCCTTTCTCACCGGCACCGCGAGCGAGATCGCCCCGATCCGCTCCTACGACGGCCGCGCCATCGGGGCCGGCCGTGCCGGGCCGGTGACCAGGGATCTGATGGTGCGCTTCAAGGCTTACGCCCGGGGCGACGACTGACTGCTAGGCCTTGCGCGCCGCCAGAACGGCCGCGTGCACCAGGCGGGCCAGCTCGGCGTGCAGCCCGACGCCTCGCCCCCGCTCGGGAATGCCCCTGGTGAGCACGACTAATGCGTACGGCTTCCCGTCGTGCGGGTACACCAGCGCGGCATCGTGCCACGTCGCGGTGATCTCGCCGGTCTTGTGGGCGACCCGGGTCCCCGGGGGGAGGCCGGCCGGAATCCCGTCATTGAATTCCTGGGCGAAGAGCATCCCGAGGATCTCGCGGGTGGCATCGGCCGATACCGCCCGGCGGTCCTCGATGGCCAGCAGCAGCGTCGCCAGGTCCCGCGCGGTGGTGGTGTTGTTGAGCCCCTTCGCGAAGGCCTTGCCGTCCTCCACACCGCGCAGCACGACCATCGAGTCCGCGCCCAGCCTGCGGATGGTGGCGGTGACCCGGACCGGATCGAGCCGCTCGATGAGCAGATTGGTGGCGAGGTTGCTCGACCGCACGATCATCCGGGTGGCCAGCTGGCGGAGCGTCCAGCGCGAGCCCAATGCGGTGTAGACGGTGGAGTCGCCGTCCTCCGCCCGGTCGAGCGCGTAGGGCGAGCCGTCGGCGAGTGACGCGAACTCGTTCTTCACGGGAATCGAGTCGCCCCAGCGGAGCTCCCCGGCGTCCACCCGGCGCGCGAGCTCGATCAGCACCGCGATCTTCATCGTGCTCGCAGCGTGGAAGCGGAGGTCGGGGCTGATCGCGAGCTCGAAGCCGGAAACCGGGTCGCGAGCGAACACCGCTACCGTGGCGCCGGTTTCCCGGGCGATCCGCGCGAGGACCCGCTCGCGCAGCGAATCCAGAGCGGTGCCATGGCGCGCGGGGGCGGGGGCGGGGGCGGGAAACGCGGCGAGGGCGAGAAGAAGGAGCGGAATCATGGGGCAACAAGATAGCACCCGATGAAGGAACGGCTCCGGTTCATCCGCTTCCGGCTCGACCGGCTCCCCAGCGCCGAGTGTCGCGCACGGGTCACTCTGGGCTGGCCCGACGGGGCGCACTTCGAGGGGGAGGCCCGCGGGCTGGTGTCGCAGGCGGGCGAGCTGCGCTGTGCGGCGCAGGCTTGCCTGCTCGCCTTGGCGCAGGCGATCCAGGATCCCGCGTTCGAGCTGGTCGGCGTCAAGGCGGTTCGAGCCTTCGATGCCACGGTCATCATCGTGTCGCTGGGGCTGCCGGGACGCTCGGACGTGCCGCGGGTGGTCGGGTCGTACCTGGTAGGCGAGGACTTACCCCGTGGCGCGGCGCTGGCCGTGCTCAATGCCACCAACCGGCTGCTCGCGAAGCGCCGGCCGCCCGGAAAGTAGTCACCGCGCAACCTTGGGCGCGGATCGTGCATCCGATCTCCAACCGATACCGGCGTGGGTCCAGGGGTCTCCCGCGTTCGCTGGCGTTCAGGCTTTCTTCGGGGGTCGGATGACGCGTCGAATTGCACTCTGCACTGCGGTGCTTCTGGCATCCTGCGCTCCCCGGCAGGCGCCCGTTCCGGGGCCCGTCCCGGCGCCGGAGCCGCGGCCGGCCCCGGTAACCCCGCCCCCAGCTTCGATTCCCTCCCCGCCGGACTCGGCGACCCTGGCGCGCCGGGCGGCCGAGGAAGCGGAAAGCGATTCCATTGCCCTCGCCGCCCACACGCGTGACAGCGCCCTCGACGCCGCCATGCTGGAGCGACTCGCCGTAGCGCAGCCCCCCGACCTGGGGGATGCTTCCGCGGCCACCTCGCCCGAGTCGGAAGCGGTGGCTCTGCGCGGAATGTTCGACATTGACGTCGCGAACTGGCTGGGGCACGGCCGGGTGCGGTATTACCTCGGCTTTTTCACCGGCATCGCGCGGGAGCGGATGGCGATCTGGCTCCGGCGGGTCCCCCGCTACGAGCCCACCATCCGCACCCAGCTAATCGCCCGCGGTCTCCCGGGCGACCTCGCCTATCTCCCCCTGATCGAGTCGGGCTATTCCGCCACGGCGGTGAGCCGCTCCCGGGCCGTGGGCATGTGGCAATTCATGAGGGGCACGGCGCGGTTCTACGGGCTGAAGATGGACCGCTGGGTGGATGAGCGGCGCGACGTCCCCAAGGCGACCGACGCGGCGATCCGGTTCCTGGCCGACCTCACGGCGAAGTTCGGCTCGCCCTACCTCGCGGCCGCCGCGTACAACGGCGGGCCGGGCCGCATCCAGCGGGGCCTGGCGCGACTGGATCCCACGGAGGAGGAAGAGGCGGAAGATCCCGACGCGGAAGACGACGGCTCGCCCCAGCCCGGCGACGCAGCATTCTTCCAGCTGGCGGACACCCGCTACATCCACCGGGAAACCAAGGACTACGTCCCCAAGCTGATCGCCGCGGCGATGATCGCCAAGCAGCCGCAGCGCTACGGGTTCGCGCGGCTCGCCGCCGCGGAGCCGCCGCCGCCGGACTCGGTGATGGTCACCGACGCCACCGGCCTCGACGTCATCGCGCACCTCGGCCGGACGCCGGTTTCGGATCTCTGGGACCTGAATCCGGCCCTGGTCCGTCCCGTCACGCCGCCCGGCCGGCGCATGGTCGTGCGGGTGCCGTCGGGCACCGGCCCCGCGATTCAGGCGGCGCTCGACTCGCTGCCCGGGAGCAAGCGGATAGCTACCTTGCCGCATCGCACCCGGCGGGGCGAGACCCTGGCGCGGATCGGGACGCGCTACGGGGTCACGACCGCCCAGCTCAGGGAGCTCAATCCCGGGCTCGCCAAGCGGACGCCGCGCCGCGGCGAAGAGGTGCGCATTCCCGGGCGGGCCCGGATGAAGGCGTGGATCGCGGACGACAAGCGGGCCGAGGCGGCGGCGCGGGCCCGCCCCCACCGGGCCCATCCGGGCAAGGCGATCCGGCACCAGGCGCAGAAACCCGCCAAGCCCGCCGCGAAGCCTTCCCGAGTCGCGACCAGGAGCGGCACGGCCTCGAAGGTCCACGTCGTGAAAGCGGGCGAGACCCTTTCGAGCCTCGCCCGCACTTGTGGAGCCACGGTTGCCGACGTTCGCGCGGCGAACCGGATGCCTCCCGGCCGCACCCTCCTCGCCGGTCAGCGCATCACGATCCCTTGTTGAGGCGCCCGGTCACCGCCTCCGCGTAGCCGTTGGCCGGATCCTCCCCTCGGGTCAGCAAATCCACCACGCGGCTCGGGCCACGGTTGTAGGCGACCAAAGCCATCGGCAGGTCCTGGTCGAACCGGCCCAGCAACTCCCTGAGGAACCGGAAGCCGAGTCGCAGATTGGTGTCGCGGTCGTAGAGCCTCCCCTCGGTGAGCGTGCTGTCGTATGCGCGGGCGGTGGCGAGACGCAGCTGGGTGTAGCCGATCGCGCCGCGGCTGCTCCGCACCTGGCGGAAGCCGCTCTCCACCTTGACCAGCTGGAACGCCAGGGACGGGTGGATCCCCTCCTCGCTGGCGATGTCGTAGATGGCCCCCGAGAGGTCCGCCGGAACGTCGTAGATGCTCGAGTACCTGGCCACCTGCCGCATCCGCTGCAGGTGGCTCTCCGCGACCGCCAGCCTGGATCGGGTCTGGTCCAGCTCCTCATTGAGGGCGGCGATCCGGGCGTTGGCCAGCGCCGGGGCCAGTGTCGCCCCACCGCTTCCGCCGCTCAGGCCGGTGAGGGCCGCGGCCAGGAGGCCGACCAGCAGCGTCGTGGCCACCAGCATGCCCGCGGTCGCGAGCCGGGCCGGAGCCCACCTCCGGGCGCGGCCCCGCCGCAGTGGGGTGTGATAGCTGTTTCGCATCGCTCCTCCTTTAGGCTCAGTCTGCGGGCTCGGGCGCGCGGTACTCGCCGCTCCGGCCGCCGCTCTTGTAGACCAGACGAATCGCTTCGATCCTCATGCCTCGATCAGCGGACTTCACCATGTCGTACACCGTGAGGCAGGCCACGGCCACCGCCGTGAGCGCCTCCATCTCGACCCCCGTCTTGGCCTCGATCCGGACAGTCGCTTTGATCCGGACCCCGGGCAGCGACTCGTCCAGCCCGGGCTCAACCTCGACCTGCTCCAATGGGAGCGGGTGGCAGAGCGGAATCAGCCCGCCGGTGCGCTTGGCCGCCTGAATCCCCGCTACCCGTGCGACTCCGAGCACGTCGCCCTTCGCCAGCGAGCTGCTGCGCACCAGCTCAAACGCCTCGCGCGACATCCGCACCCGGCCCTCCGCGATCGCGATGCGCGGGGTGACCGGCTTGCCGCCCACGTCCACCATCCGCGCGGCCCCGTCGGGCCCGACGTGACTCAGCGTCACAGCACCTCTCCGAGCTCGCCCGCGAGATGAGTGAGCAGGAGCTGCGGGTTGAGGTTGCCCTGGGCGTCGGCCCGGGCCGCCTGGACCCGCTCGAGCGCCGCCGCGAACGGCGCCGCCGTGTCCCGGTCTGGAGCGCCCCTTGCCCGGTCGGCCAGCTCCTCGGCCAGGGCATCGAGCAGGTCGGTGAATCCGCCGCGGGCCTGCCAGGGCAGCTGCCGGATGCCCCGCTCGAAGCGCGCTCCGGGCCCGCTGCCGAGCGCCTCGAGCAGGCTGCGCGCCTCCAGGGCCGCCTTGCCCGCCGACTCCGCGCCTCCCACCAGGCGGCCGATGATCCCGTCGGCCCGCCGCACCAGCCGTTCGAGCTCGTCCGCCCCCGGTTCCGGTCGGAACGCCGCGCGGGCGAACTGGCGCACCTCCGCGTCGGGGAGCCGGGCCAGCCGAAGAGCTACGGCGCGGGAGCGGATCGTCGGCAGCACCCGCTCCGGCTCGGTGGCCGTGAGCACGATCCAGGTGTCGGCCGGCGGCTCCTCGAGCTGCTTGAGCAGCGCGTTCGCCGCCTCCGGACTCGATTCCTGGGGGACCAGCCGGTCCGCCTCGCCCACCAGGAACACCTTTCGCGCGGCCTCCACCGGCGTGAGCGCGGCCCGGCGGAGCAGCAGCCGGGCGCTCGCCAGGGGATGCGAGGCCATGCCATCCGCCGGCCGGTAGAGCGGCTCTTCCCGCCGGGCCGCCACGGCGTCGGCGATCAGCTCGGCCGCCTCCTCAACCTGCCTGTCCGCCTCGCCGGCCTTGGGCCGCGCGATCGGGACGAACCAGTGCAGATCGGGATGCGCCAGCTCCAGCACCCGGCGGCAGGGGCGACACTCGCCGCACGGCTCGTCCCCGGGTCGGTCGCAGAGGAGGAGCTGGGAGAGCCAGAGCCCCAGGCGCTGCTTCCCCACCCCCTCCGGGCCGGTGACCAGAATGACCTGGGGCAACCGGCCGCTCCTCCGGGAACCGGCGAGCCTCCGCCGGGCCTCCAGGTGACCCGCCAACGGATGCATCATCGCAGCTAATAAGGTAACACTTGGGGGGGTCCCTGGGAAGCTCCGCCATTCGATCTAACCTTTTGCGTCATAATGTTTTAAGCGATCGACTGCCCAGGTTTTTGACCCCTGCCATTCGAGCGCCGCCGCTGGCTAGTCAACGGACTGTTCACCAATGAGTTACCGGAGCTGCGGGGAGCTGCGCGATGCGTCCTGATCCAGCGACAAACATTAGGGGCGTCCCGGGGCCTCAGTACCGGAGGGCGTACTGGAGCTTGGCAAGGAGCCGGTTAGACTGGAGCTCCCAGCGGTCGCCCAGGTCATTCAGGTTGTGGTTGTACACCAGGAAGAGGTCGCGGCCCCGATGTCGTGGTCGCCGTCGAGCTCGAGGAGGAAGCTCGCCGGCGGCTTCCACGCGCGCCGGCGCCGCGTAACTCTACTTGACTATTTCCACGCCCAGGGCATAGAACGAGGCGGGGTCGTTCTGGTTGTTGAACTCGGTCCTTATCCAATCCGAGCTCCGGGCAGATTTTGAAATGCGGACTTCGTCGAACTGGCTGGGATCCTGGCCGTGACCATCGTGGGCTTGTCCGAGCCGGAAACCCTTAGCGGTTACGGTCAATATCGACCCGTTGGTCGAGCTGGCCGCCAGGCTCCCATCGAGATACAGGGCTTCGAGTTTGCTGGCCGCGGGATTGTAGAGGGCGGTGATGTACACCCACCTGTCGTAATACCCGGAGAAGTCGACCCAGGGACCGCCGTCCCCGTAGTACCAGAAGGCGGTGCCGAAAAACGGCGCCCACAGGGTCATGGAGCTGTTATCGGCGTGAGTGGCTCCCATGGTGAACGTTATGTGATTCCCATCAGGCCCAGGGCACGGGGGGACATCGCACGGGATGAACTCGTCCGCTCTCAGGAGTTTCTTCCACATGGATATCGTAACCGGCCTGTTGGCTCCAATGCTGATCGAGGCGTTATCCAGAAAGTAAGTACGGTCGACGAACTTGTTGGTACCGCCGCCGATCTTGCCCGAGGCGCTGGTAACCGGGCCGGAATTGGTGAGCGCAAACTTGGTGTCGGCCGAATTCGAGAGATCGAGTCCACCCTTGTCGGCCAGATGCCACACCGTCAGGAAGTTTGAATCCCACACCGCTGATGGCTGAGATTGGTTCGAGGTGATGGCAGCATTTCCATAGCAGAGATAAAAAACGGTATTCTTGGTGTGGTACACCGTCGGCACGAGGACCCAGTAGGCCACCTCGCCGGTCTGCCCGTTGTACTGCTCCGTCTCCCATTTCATCTTGCCGCTGGAGCAATTGGAGCTGGTGTAGAAGCCGACATCATACCCGCTCGGGCTCTGAACCTTGCCGCCATTTACAGTG
>DASYRI010000094.1:0-9812 GCA_036004545.1 Gemmatimonadales bacterium | reverse complement strand
TGAGCTGCGGATAGGGCACGTTCGCCTCGGCCAGCAGCACGTTCATGTGGCCCGGCATCCGGCCCGCGACCGGATGGATGGCGTACTTCACTTCCCCACCCTTCCGCTCGATCAGATCGGCAAGCTCGCGGACCAGGTGCTGGGCCTGCGCCACCGCGAGACCGTACCCGGGGACCACGATCACGCCTCGGGCGTAGGCCAGCTGCACGGCGGCATCCTCGGGGGACACCTGCCGGACCAGGAGCCCCTCGGCGCTCTTCGCCGACACCGCCGTCCCCCCGGCGGTGCCGAACGCGCCGAAGAGGACGTTTCCGAGCGAGCGGTTCATCGCCTTGCACATGATCTGACTCAGGATGATCCCGGACGAGCCCACCAGCGCGCCCGCGATGATCAGCTCGTCGTTCCGGATCACGAATCCGCTCATGGCGCCCGCGATGCCGGAGTAGGAGTTGAGCAGGGAGATCACGACCGGCATGTCGGCGCCGCCGATCGGGATCACCAGCAGGACGCCCAGGGCGAGCGACAGGACGGCGACTCCGTAGAATGCCCAGAGCGGCGCCCCGGGCCGCGCCACCAGCCAGGTACCCAGGCCGGCGATCACGAGGAAGACCAGAGCATTCGTGGACTTCTGCATCGGGAACGTGATCGGCCGGCCGGTCATCCGCTCTTCCAGCTTGGCCCAGGCGACCAGGCTGCCCGTGAAGGTCACCGCGCCGACGAGGAGGGTCGCCTGGGTCGCGATCGCCACGTCGAGACTGGGACGCACCCCGGTCCCCACCGCTTTCAGAAACTCCGCGGCCGCCACCAGCAGCGACGCGCCACCGCCGAAACCGTTGAGCAAGGCCACCATCTGCGGCATCGCCGTCATCTTCACGGTCCGGGCGAGCCAGAGGCCCAGCGCCGAGCCAACCAGCAGGCCCGCGGCGATGACGCCGTAGGTCACGATGGCGCGATCCGCGAGCGTGACGACGATGGCCAGGAGCATTCCCCCCGCCGAGAGGCGGTTCCCTCGCCGCGCCGTGGCGGGGCTCGAAAGCCACTTGAGGCCGAGGATGAAGCAGATCGCCGCGACGAGGTAGCAGAGCTCGGCCAGCCAGGTCGGCATCACCGGGCCTCCGGATCGCGCTTGAACATCCGCAGCATCCGGTCGGTCACCGCGTACCCGCCGACGACGTTGATCATCGCGAACACCACGGCCACGAAGCCGAGCCCCGCGGAGAGGCGGCCGTGGCCACCGCCGGCCACCACCAGCGAGCCGATGATGGTGATCCCGCTGATGGCGTTGGCCCCCGACATCAGCGGAGTATGGAGCATCGTGGGGACCCGGTTGATGAGCTCGACCCCGAGGAGAGTGGCGAGGGTGAAGATGACGATGCTCGCGATCAGCGCTTCCACGGCTACCTCCCGGAGGGGACGGTCCCGCCGTGCGCGAGGCACATGGGACCGGTGATGGGATCGTCGAGCTGGATGGTGAGCTTCCCGTCCTTCGCCAGATGGCCCAGCAGGCTCTGGAGGTTGCGGCTGTACATCACGCTCGCGTGCTGGGGGATCTGGCTTGGCAGGTTGGACGGCGCGAGGATCGTGACCCCGCCGGCGACGACGGTTTCGCCCGGGCGGGTAAGCTCGCAGTTGCCGCCGCTCTCGGCGGCCAGGTCCACGATCACCGAGCCGGGCTTCATCCGGCCCACCATCTCCCGGGTTATGAGACGGGGGGCGGGCTTGCCCGGGATCTGGGCCGTGCTGATCACCAGGTCCGCGCCGGGCAGCTCGTCGCCGATTGCCTCGAGCACCTTCCGCTGCTGGTCATCGGCCAGCTCGCGGGCGTAGCCGCCCTCGTCCTCGGCCGCGCCGGCTACCGCCCCCGCCTCGACGAACGTCGCGCCCAGGCTCTGCACCTGCTCTTGAACGGCGGCCCGCACGTCGAACGCGCTCACCACCGCGCCCAGCCGCCGCGCCGTGGCGATCGCCTGGAGGCCGGCGACTCCGGCGCCGAGCACGAAGACGCGGCCCGGCGGGATGGTGCCCGCCGCCGTGGTGAGCATGGGGATCAGGCGGGCAAGATGGCTCGCCCCGAGCAGCACCGCCTGGTACCCTGCCACGGTGGCCTGGGAGGAAAGTACGTCCATCGTTTGCGCCCGGCTGATGCGGGGCACCAGCTCCATGGCGAGGAGGGTGAGGCCGCGCGAATTGGCCGCGGCGACGTAGTCCCGGGTGCCGGCGGGCTGAAAGAGGGCGATGACGGCCGTCCCCGCAGGGAGCGCCTGGAGATCGGCGAGCGGGGGCCGCTGCACGGCGAGGAGCACTTCGCTTCCGGCCAGCACCTCGCCGCGGGCGCCGATCCCCGCCCCGACAGTAGCGTAGGCGGCATCCGGGAAGAACGCGGCCTCACCCGCTCCGGTCTCGATCGCGACCGCATGACCGGCCTCGCGGAGCTTCGGTACCGACTGGGGAACCAGGGCTACACGCCGTTCATGGGGGGCGGTTTCCCGGAGGACGCCGATTCGCATCAGGGATCAGGGATCAGGGGTCAGGGATCAGGGGAACATCCGGTTCAGCGGTCCGCCTATCCCGAGGACGGGCAAAAGTATACAATCCGCCCATGCCCGCACAGGTCCGCGTTTACGCGCCCGGCTCGATCGGCAACGTCGGCCCCGGGCTGGACATCCTCGGCCTCGCGGTGGCAGGGGCGGGTGACACGGTGGCGGCCGAGCGCACCCAGCAGCGCGGCGTGGTGATTGCGCAGGCCGGCCACCCTTCGCTTCCCACCGATCCGGCCCGCCACTCGAGCGCGATCGCGGCGGCGGGGCTGCTCCGCCGGGCCGATGCCGGTTTCGGGATTCGGATAAAGTTGGAGAAGGGGCTTCCGCTCTCCGGCGGCCAGGGTGGAAGCGCGGCCTCCGCGGTGGCCGGCGCGCTCGCGGCGAACTTCCTCCTCGACCGCCAGCTCGACTCGACCGCGGTGCTGTTGTCGGCGCTCGAGGCGGAAGCAAAGGTGGCGGGACGCCACGCCGACAACGTGGCGCCGAGCTTGCTCGGCGGGCTGGTGCTGATCCGCAGCCTCGAGCCACTCGACCTGGTCCGGGTGCCGGTGCCGCCGTCGCTCAGAGTGGTGCTGGCTCACCCGGACCGCAAGATGTCCACCCGCAGGGCGCGCGCGGCGCTGCCCCGGACGGTGAGCCTGGCCGTGGCGCTGCACCAGGCCGCCCAGGTCGCGGCGATGGTGTCGGCGGCCCACTCGGGCGACCTCCCCCTGCTGGGCCGCGCGGTGGACGACCGGATCGCCGAGCCGGCGCGCGCGCCGCTGCTGGAGGGGTTCGAGGAGGCCAAGCGCGCCGCGATGGGCGCGGGAGCGCTGGGCTGCTCGATCTCGGGGAGCGGGCCCACGGTCTTCGCGCTGGTGAGCGGCGACCCGGCCGGCGCGCGGGTGGCCGACGCGATGCGGCAGGCGTACGCGGACCGGGGGATCGCCTGCCGGGCCCGGGTGGCGGCGGCGGACCTCGAGGGAGCGCGGGCGCTGTGACCTTCACCACGGCCCGCCCGGCCAGCTGGCAGGCGTGCCTCGCCTGCGGGAACGAATCGCTGGAAACCGACGCCGCCACCCGCTGCAGCCGGTGTGGCGGGCTGCTCGAGGTGCGGCACCGGCGCCCCGACCAGGACGGCGCGGGGCTTCGTGCCCTGTTCCAGACCCGCTGCTGCGCCCGGCCGGACACGATCGTGTCGGGGGTCTGGCGCTTCTGGGAAATGGTGCTCCCTTCGGCGGGCGACGACGTCGTCACCCACCCGGAGGGCAACACGCCGCTCCTCTTCCGCGAGGCGCTCGCGGCCTGGGCCGCTGTGCCCGAGCTGCTCTGCAAGCACGAGGGGCACAATCCCACGGGGTCGTTCAAGGATCGCGGCATGACCGTGGGCATCACCCAGGCAAAGCGGATCGGGGTGCGTGCCGTGGCCTGCGCCTCCACCGGGAACACTTCCGCCTCGCTCGCGGCCTACGCGGCCCAGGCGGGGCTTCCCGCGTTCGTACTGGTCCCTGCGGGCCGGGTGGCGCCGGGGAAGCTCGCCCAGGCGGTGGGCCACGGGGCGCGGGTGATCGCGGTGCGGGGAGATTTCGACGCCTGCCTCCAGCTGGTGGAGGAGGCGAGCGCGCGGTTCGGGCTCTACCTCCTCAACAGCGTCAATCCGTTCCGGCTCGAGGGCCAGAAGACCATCGTCCTCGAGCTGCTGCAGCAGCTCGGCTGGGAAGCGCCGGACTGGATCGTGCTGCCGGGCGGAAACCTGGGCAACACCTCGGCGTTCGGGAAGGCGCTCGAGGAAGCCCGCGACCTGGGGCTCATCGCCCGGCTGCCGCGCCTCGCGGTGGTGCAGGCCGAGGGCGCAGCGCCGTTCGCGCGGAGCTTCGAGCAGGGCTTCCGGGAGCGGCACCGGGTCAAGGCGGAGACGGTGGCGACGGCCATCCGGATCGGGGACCCGGTGTCCTGGGACCGCGCGGTCAAGGCGATCCGGCTCACCGACGGCGTGGTGCTGAGCGTCCCCGATGCGGAAATCCTCGCCGCCAAATCCGCCATTGATCGGGCGGGGGTGGGCTGCGAGCCCGCGAGCGCGGCGAGCCTCGCGGGCGTGCGGCGACTCGCGGCGTCGGGGACGATCGCGGCGGACGCGCACGTGGTCGCGGTGCTCACCGGGCACATGCTCAAGGACCCGGAAGCGGTGCCGGCGGGCGAGGGGGTGGAGGAAATTGAAGGAACGCTGGACGAGCTGCGCCGCATCGTGGACCGCTCGGCGGCCGCGCCGGGCAGCTAGCCGGAATTATACTTCCCGCCCATGTACCTCGGACCCGATACCGCGCTCCCGCAGGTGTCCGCCGCCGCCGATAGCGGGCGGTGGGCGCAGCGCGTCCTCGTCCTCGGTCTGGACGGGCTCGAGCCCCGGCTGGTCGAGCCGGTGCTCGCCGCGGGCCGGCTGCCCGCGCTGGCCCGGCTCCGCGCGAGCGGCGGGTACGCACGCGTCGCGACCACCTCCCCCGCGCAGACGCCGGTGGCGTGGTCCACCTTCGCCACCGGCGTGAATCCCGGCGGGCACGGAATCTTCGATTTTCTCCGGCGGGATCCCGCCACCTATCTCCCCGACCTCGCCCTCAACCGCTACGAGCAGAAGAACGCGTTCGTCCCGCCGGGAGCGGGGGCGCTCACGCCCGCGGGCGAGCGGATCATCCGGGAGCGGCTGAGCGGACTGGGGTACATCTGACGCGAAGACGCAAGGATGCAAAGACGGAAAAACGGAACGTGACAGCATCGTCCGACCTTCCACCTGTCCGCCCGTCCGCCTCCCTTCCGTCTTTCCGTCGTTCCGTCTTTCCGTCACCCTAGACCGCGCGCTTGCGATGATCCGGGCTTTGCGTTAGCGTAGCGCAACCTTTCCCAGTCTGGTTCAGTTGGGCGTGTACCGGCCGGTGCATCCCTCCCTTTTCCATCCGGGCCCGACCCCCGAAGGTCTGGCGCGCCACGCGGCAGGGTTGCCCCCACTCCGTCCATCCCCGGGAGTTGTCCTATGAGGCTAGTGAGAACCCTCACGGCGGGCGTGTGCCTCCTCGCCGGAACGGTGGCCGGCGTGGCCGCCCAGGAAGTGGCCGGCACGGTGGTGGAGGCGAGGACGGGCAAGCTGCTCGACGGGGTCCGGGTGACCGTGGAGGGAACCGGTGCCTTCGCCCGGACCGACAGCCGGGGCCGGTTCCGGCTCGCCAACGTCTCGGGAACGGGAATCACCCTCTCGGCGGCCCGGATCGGCTACCGGCCGCGAACGGTGCAGGCGCGGGTGGGCGACGCCGCCGTGCGCATCGAGCTCACCGAGCAGGCGATCAACCTGGGCGAAATCGTGGTCACCGGGACCGCGGGCGGCCAGGAGAAGCGCACCATCGGCAACTCGGTCACGACCGTGCGCGCCGCCGACATGCAGGAGCTGGCCCCGGCGCCCGACATCGCCAACCTGATCAACGGCCGGGCGCCCGGCGTCGTGGTGATCCCGGGGACCGGGCAGGTGGGCGCGGGCCCGCGGATCCGGATCCGGGGGCGGAACAGCATCTCGCTCAGCGACCAGCCGTTGATCTACGTGGACGGTGTTCGGGTGGTCAACGACGTGGCCACCGGCATCGTGGTTCAGGCGTTCGGGTCGGGCGTCGTCTCCCGGCTCAACGACATTGACCCGAACCTGATTGACCGGATCGAGGTCATCAAAGGTCCCTCGGCGGCCACGCTGTATGGTACCGAAGCCTCCAACGGGGTGATCCAGATCTTCACCAAACGGGGCCAGGCCGGCGACAAACCGAAGATCAGCCTGAACATCCGGCAGGGCACCCAGTGGTTCATGAACCCCGAGGGGAGGATTCGCAAGCCGGTTGGCCGGGTGTGCCCCTTCCCCCGGCCGGCGGATCCTACGACGTGTCCGGTGGTGGAGTGGGATCCGCTGGCGCAGGAGGCCGGCCTGGCCGCGGCCGGCGAGGTGGACCGCCCCCTGTTCACGAACGGCTACGGGATGGGGTACGGGCTCAACGTGAGCGGGGGCACCGGCGTGGTCCGCTACTTCACGGCCGCATCCTTCGACAAGGACGAGGGAGTCGAGCCGACCAACAACCAGCGCAGATTCACCGCCAACCTGAACGTGAACGTCACCCCGGCCGAGTCCTACGACATCCAGGCGACCCTCGGCATCGTGAAGAGCAAGCTCAACCAGGCGTTCGAGGCCGGTGCCGGCGGCATCTGGTTCTCTACGATCTTCGGCGACCCGGCGATCGTCAGGGATTCGCTGGGTCGGTTCACCTCCTCGCGCGGCTTCCTCTTCGGGCCACCGGAATTCCAGTGGGGCTCCCGCCAGGCCTCCCAGGACGTTGACCGCTATACCGCGAGCGTGACCATCAACCACCGGCCGCGCCCCTGGTTCACCCAGCGGTTGACTGTGGGCCAGGACCAGACCGACGAGGCGAGCCGCCAGCTCAACCGGTTCCTCAAGCCGGAGTGGGTCCAGTTCAACCCCGGGGTGGGGGCGCAGGGCTTCAAGTTCGATCAGCGGCGGGCGGTCTCGTACTTCACCTTCGACTACAACGCCGGGGTCAAGCTCAAGTTGACCCCGCGGATCGGCTCCACCTCGACCCTGGGCGCCCAGTACTACCGGCGCCGGGTGGACGTGGTGAACGCCACGGGCAATCAGTTCCCCGCGCCCGGACTGGAGACGATCGCCGCCACCGCACAGACCTTCGGCTTCGACGACTTCGTGGCCAACAGCACGCTCGGGGTGTTCGTCCAGCAGCAGTTCTCCTGGCAGGAGAAGTTCTATCTGACCGGCGCGGTGCGGGTGGACAACAACTCGGCCTTCGGCGCCAATTTCGACCTGGTGGCCTATCCCAAGGTGAGCGCCTCGTACGTGCTGGCGGAGGGGCTCGCCGGGACGGTGAACGCGCTGAAGCTCCGGGCGGCCTACGGACAGTCGGGGCAGCAGCCGCAGTCGTTCGCCGCGCTACGCAGCTACCAGGCGGTGACCGGCGGGGACGGGGGGCCGGCGGTGATTCCGCAGTCCATAGGCAACCCCGACCTCGCGCCGGAGCGCGCCACCGAGCTGGAAGCGGGCTTCGAGGCAGGCTTGCTCGACGACCGGATCGCGGCCGACATCTCGGTCTACTACAAGAAGACCCGCGACGCGATTCTGGAAAAGCAGCTGGCGCCCTCGCTGGGGTTCCCCGCCACCCAGTTCCTGAACATCGGGGCGATCCGGAACGTGGGCTTCGAGGGGCAGATCTCGGCGATCCCGATCCAGCGGCGCAGCCTGAGCCTCCGCGGTGACCTGAACCTCTCCTACAACACCAACAAGGTGCTGGATCTCGGTCCGGGGGTGGACACCCTCGGCGCGTTCGGCCCCAAGGTGGGCTACCCGGTGGACGCGATCTTCCGGAAAAAGGTGATCAGCGCCACCTACGATCCGACGACGAAAAGGGCGATCAACGTCCTCTGCGCCGGCGGGCCCGACGGAAAAACCGGGGTGGATTGCCTCTCCTCCGCGGCGGGCGGCGTGTTCCTCGGCGTGTGGGATCCCAAATGGGAGGGCTCCTTCAGCACCACCCTGACGCTGCTGAGCCGGCTCCGGATCTACGGGCTGCTGGACTTCAAGCTGGGCAACCGGCACTTCGACAACAACCTCCGGGCGCTCTGCCAGGTCTTCCTGCGCTGCGACGAGAACTTCAACCCGCAGAACTACGACATCCTGAAGATCGCCGAATTGCAGGGCAACAACATCGCCCAGAGCTGGGTGGTCAACAAGGCCGACTTCGCCAAGCTGCGCGAGGTCTCGGCGAGCTACAGCTTCCCGCGGCGGTACGCCCGGTGGCTGGGGGGCCAGGACGCGGTGCTCACCGTGGCGGCCCGGAACCTCCACACCTGGACCGGCTGGACCGGGCTCGACCCCGAGGCGTACTTCGTCAGCAACCTGTTCACCCGGCTGGAGCAGGACGGCACTCCGCAGCTGGCCTCCTTCATGGCCACGCTCAACATCACCTTCTGACGGCCCGGACCGGAGAAAGGAAGACTGCCATGCGCAACGCCGCTGTGCTGCTCCGCGGCGCGATCGTCCGAGCCGGGCTGGTCGGGCTGCCGCTCCTGGGCCTCGCGGGGTGCGACAAGCTGTTGGAGGTCCAGGCGCCGAGCCGGGTGCTGGCCGACAGCCTGAAGTTCCCGGCCAGCGCCAAGCTCCTGGTGGATGGGGCCCGGGCGGCGTTCGGCTGCGCCCTCCAAGCGTACATCAACGGGACCGGGCTCCTGACCGACGAGATGGAGGACACCCAGCTGGCGGCCGCGGCCTGGCCCTGGGACCGGCGCGACTGGAACGGATCGCTGGGCCAGGCCTACGCCGAAGGCACTTGCAACACCGGCCAGGCGTTCGGCGTGTACACCCCGCTGCAGACCGCGCGGTACAGCGCCGACGACGCCATCGCGAAGATTACCGGATTCCCGGACAGCCTGGTGCTCGGCAAGACGCTGCTGCTGGCGCAGGCCAATCTCCTGGCCGGTTACACCCGGATCCTCCTGGGCGAGGGATTCTGCTCGGCGGCGATCGACCTGGGTCCCCAGCTCTTCCCCACGGACTTCTTCCAGCAGGCGGAAGTCTCCTTTACTGCCGCAAACGACCTCGCCCAGGCGTCGGGAGACACGGTGACCGGCAGGGCGATCGGCAGAGCGGCACTCGTGGGGCGGGCGCGGGCGCTCCTGGACCAGGCGCAGCTCCCCGGCCAGCAGCGCGTCGCGGCCAAGTACCTCAGTGCCAGGACCGACGCCCTCGCAGTGCCTGCGGGGTTCGTATACGCGCTACCCTACAACGCGGCCTCGAGCTACGCCCGGAACAACATCGCGCAGCGGAACCGACTGGACCGGCTCTACGGAGTCGCGGTGAACTACCGGAACCTGAGCGACCCCAGGGTCAAGGTGACCAACTCGGGGCAGCTGGGGGCGGACAGGGTTTCGATCGTCTGGTGGACAGACAAATACTCCACGGTGAGCACGCCGATTTCGCTCGCGAGGTACGAGGAGGCGCAGCTGATCGTGGCCGAGGCCGACTGGGCGGCCGGAGACGGGCCGGCGGCCATCGCGAGGTTGAATACCCTCCGCGGGCGGCCCGGAATCGGTCTGCCCCCCTACCTCGGCGCCCCCGACACGGCGAGCGTGCGGAGCTTCCTCATTTCGGAGCGCGCCAGGGAGCTCTTCCTGGAGGGGCAGCACTTCTGGGATATCAACCGGTTCACGCTGCCGCTCGATCCCCCCGCCGATGCGCCCTACCCG
>DASYRI010000093.1:0-2466 GCA_036004545.1 Gemmatimonadales bacterium | reverse complement strand
CCGGGGGACGCCCGTCCTCGTGTCCCTGACCACCTGGGAGAGCGAGCCGGCCGCGGCGGCCTTCGCCGACGCCTACGCCCGGCTCCTGCCCCGGAAGCACGCGCTCGGGCCCCCCTCGACGAGCGAGCCCGGCCTGACGGCCTGGCACGCCGACCCCCAGGGCTTCGCGGTCGAGCGGCGCGGGTCGGAGGTCCTGCTCATCGAGCGCGCGCCGATCGCCACCCTCGAAACCCTCCGCCGCGCCACCTGGCAGTCCCGCCCCAGCCCATCGCCGTCCGGACCCCCGCCCGGACCGGCGCGGTAAGCGCCGCGCCCCGCGCGCCGTGCCCCTGCCGCGCCCGCACCCGAGACAGCACGCATTTTCCGCTTGACAACGTTTCTGGCCGGGGTTGCGCGGCGACCGCGGCTCCGGCTACCAGCCGCGCCCAGCCATCCGCGGAGGGCGCGTGGCCCTACCGGGAGTCCAGGCGAACCGAAAACGATTCGCGCCCTCACGACTGGCGCTCCTGCGGCCTCCCAGGTGCCTCGAGATTCGGGTGATAGAGTCCGCGCAGGAGGAAGACCAGCGATGCCACCGGCCATGCCCCTCGCGCCCACGTCCATCGCGGCGGACCTCGACTGCCTCGGCGACGAGATCGCCGAGCTCTCGGCCCACCTGGACGCCGCCACCGCCCGGCTCCTCATCCTGCTCCGCGAGTTCGACGCGCGGGGCGGCTGGGCGGCGCACGGCTGCCGCTCCTGCGCCGAGTGGCTGAGCTGGCGCGCGGGGCTCGAACTGGGGGCCGCCCGGGAGCGCGTGCGGGTGGCGCGCGCGCTGGGGGAGCTGCCCCAGCTCGCCGCGGCCCTGGCCCGGGGGGAGCTGTCCTACTCGAAGGTCCGCGCGCTCACGCGGGTCGCCACCCCGGAGACCGAAGCCCGGCTCCTCGGGGTGGGGCGCGCCGGGACGGCGGCCCACGTCGAGCGGGTCGTGCGGGCGTGGCGGCGGGTGGACCGGCAGGTCGAGGCGCGGGAGGCGACGGCGCGTTACCGGCGGCGGTCCCTCCAAGTGTATCCGGACGAGGACGGGATGTGGGTGGTGCGGGGCCGCCTCGAGCCAGAGGCGGGAGCGCTGCTCGTACGGGCCCTGGAGGCGGCGCGGGAGGCGCTGTACCAGCGGGGTCGGGCCACCGGGGAAGCGGGTGACGAGGCGGAGCCGCCGAGCCACGGCCAGCAGCAGGCCGACGCGCTTGCCCTGGTGGCCGAGACGGCCCTCCACCAGGGCCTCGATTCCAGCCCCGCGAGCGAGCGGTACCAGGTGGTCGTGCACGTGGACGCCGCCGCGCTGGCCGACCCCGGGGCGCCCGGCGAGTCCGCGCTCGAGGACGGCGTCCACGTTCCCGCGGAAACGTCCCGCCGCCTGGCCTGTGACGCGACCCGCGTGGTGCTGCGCCAGGCGGGAGACGGCCAGGTGCTGGACGTGGGGCGGCGAACGCGAACGATCCCGCCGGCGCTCCGGCGGGCGCTCCAGGCGCGGGACCGCAGCTGCCGCTTCCCGGGCTGCGGGGTGCGCCACGCCCAGGGGCACCACCTCCACCACTGGGCCAACGGCGGCCCGACCCGCCTCGACAACCTCGCGCTGCTCTGCCGGCGCCATCACCGGGCCGTCCACGAGGAGGGCTACCGGGCCGAGCGCGGAGCCGACGGAACGTTGCACTTCAGCACCCCGGGCGGTCGGCCGATTCCCGAGGTGCCGGCACCGCCAGCGCTGCCGACCGACGCGAGCCGGGCCCTGGTGGCGGCCCATCGGGCCCGTGGCCTCTCGATCGACGGACGGACGGGCTGCGCCGAGTGGCTGGGCGAGCGCCTCGACCTCGCCTGGGCGATCGGGGTCCTACACCCCGCGGCCCAGGCCGCAACGCACCGGCCCGCCGGCCGCTCGCCCTGATCCCTGTCCACCAGAAAGCCCGCAGCGCCTGAGCCACGGCGGCGCCGCCGTGGAAAGTCGCCCGCGATCCAGGAAGCGATCAACAAGCTCGTCGCTTCAATTGGGCCACGTCCGGAATGCCTCGCGAAGCCGTCGCTCGGTCTCGCCGAGCAATGTGATCTTCTCGGCCGAGGCCTTGCAAAGCAACAACCGGAGCTTCCTCGATCTGGCATGCCGGGACTGTGCGGCTGCGGAGCCCCCGAGGCGCTGTTGGATGATCGGCCGCCGGGGGACGCAGGCGGCACACGTGATCGGTTGGCTCGCGCGGCTGCCCCGCTCTACATGAAGCGCGTCGCCTCGTGGCCGAGCTCGGCCCACGGTGCCCTTCGCCTCATGACGGGGCGCCACGACGTGGTTCCGACGCCTGGGCTTGCGCGGCCGCTCACCTGTGTCTACAATTGGAGGCACGTCGGGAGGCACATGGTGAGGTTCGTCGGGGTGCGTGAGCTGAGGAACCAGACCGGCAAAGTCCTGGACGCCGTACGGCGGGGCGAGCGGGTCGT
>DASYRI010000092.1:0-10272 GCA_036004545.1 Gemmatimonadales bacterium | reverse complement strand
CTCCGACTCCAGGGTCCCGGGCAGATTGCAGATCTCGACCGTCGGGAGCAGCTTCGGATTGAAGTCGTCCGGATCAAAGTCGGTATCGTTGATCGGATTGGGAACCATCGTCGGAAGGAAGAAGAAGTCGGGGTTCCCGTTGGGGTCGTTGAACGACTGCCGGTGCGCGCCGTCGGAGATCCGGAAGGAGGGGCCGGGCGCCTCGGCGGATGGCCGGGTGGTCTCCCCTCCCTGACACGCGGCCAGCGCACAGATGACGGCTCCCGTCAGCAAACGACTACGCATACGCATTCGCTCCTCAGGACCACCGCGGCCGGCCGCGGGCCCGATCGAAGGGGGAAATGGTGACCGATATTCGGTCCAATACTACGACTATTCGGTCCAATTCTACGATACTCAGGGGATTCCCGATAGGGGGCGCCGCACAAAAAAGGGGCGGCGCGGCGACCTGCTCTCGCGTTAACAAATCGTGAGCTGAATCGCGCTGCGTTCACCCGCCGCCGGGTCCGGACCGCCGCCGAACCAACCCGCCTCGCGAGGTTCTCTGCGAGCCCGCGTGACCTCCGAGCCTCGAAAGCCTCGGACCGCTCGCAAGTCGGAGGCCTCGATTATGCAGCCACAACCTCCGCGCCAACCCCGCTGGTGACAACCGGATAACCCGTCGAGCCAGCCCGTCTGGTGGGTGGATGCCGCGCGAGGACCACACCGGAATAGGGGCGATCGCAACAACGAGCGGTTCCCACGCGGGCGTCCGAGCCGCACGCGCCTCAGTGTCCCTGGGACATCACCCTATGGAATTCCGGGATATTCATCAGCGGTGTCCACCACCAGTGGACGTTCGCGCCGACCCGGAAGGAATGATCCTTGTTGAGCGCCACGTAGCGCTTGAGGAGCCCGATCGCCTCGTCGTACTCGCCCATCTGGGTGCGCATCACCGCCTCGTAGCCGGCCAGCTCCTGCGACGGGTCCACCTGCGCGTCCCCGCGGGCCCGCTCCAGCACCCGGCGGGCGCTGTCGGCCAGCGGGCCTGTGGCCCTGGGTCCAATCCCCCGGGCGACCTTGCCGATCACGCCGCCCACGATCATCCGGGCCAGGTGGGACTGGAGCTGGCCGTCCGGGGTCTTGGGCACCAGCGAGTCCAACCGCCGGGCCAGCCGCCACGCCTCCTGGATGTCCGGGCTGCCCTGGGGAATGAGCTGCAGCCAGAGCCGGCAGCCGGTGAAGCGGTAGTCGGCCGGGAAGCGGGTGCCGGCTTCGAGGCAATACTTCTCGGCGTCCTGAAACAAGTTGAAGTCGTAGTGGGTCCAGAACAGGCGGTTGAGGATGAAATCGGCGTTCCTCAGATACTGGTCGGCCTCGTACGCGCTCCGCGCGTTCTTGAGGGCGCTCGTGACGTCCTGCTCCTCGTAATTGACCTGGCTCAGGATGGCGAACGCGGTGGCGAGCTTCCCGTCCGCGAGGACGGCGTCCTGGAGGTCCCGATCGGCGCTCTTGAGCAGCTCGGCCCGCGCCGCGGCGTCGCTGGTCCGGGCTAGCCGCCACTCCCAGTACCGGAGCGTGCCCCGGAGCGCCAGGGCGTTGGCGTCCTTGGGATCGAGCTGGAGCGCCTGCTCGGCATAGCGCTTTCCCGCGTCGATCCACTTGGCCTTTTCGGGCTTTTCCGTTTCAATCTGGGAGCGCTGCAACGCGACCTGCCCGCGCAGCACGATCGGGTCAATCCACTCCGCGTCGGCGCCCTCCGCCTGGTCGAGGAGGGAGTCGGCCTGAACGAGGAGCGCGGCAGCCTGCCTGGGATCGGATCGCGCCGCCTGCTCCGCGTCCTTCCGGGTCTTCTCGGCGCGCTGGTAGAGGGTCCAGGCGGCGACGTTCCGGGCCCGGCTCCGGCTCTCGCTCGCCTCGATGCTGGTTCCGACCAGCTCGCGCAACACCACCGACGCGCTCCGGGCCACCCCGTCCTCCGCCGCGAACAGCGAATCCCGGGAGATCACGAAGTTGGCCCGCTTGCCGAGGTCGTTGCCGAAGGCGTCCTCGAGCCAGGTGGTAACCTTGACGCGATTCTTCCCTTCGGCGGTGATCGAGCCCTCGATCAGCGTTCCGACGTCGAGCGCCCGCGCGATGCTGTCCTTGCCGACCGTGGTCCCCCGGTAGGGGGCGACACTGTTCGCGCTGCGGACCGTGATGCCGGCCTGCTTGAGGGAGCGGATGAGCGCCTCGGTGAGCCCGCCGGCCACCGGATCGAGCTCGGGGTCCTTGTCGGGATTCTGGAAGTACAGCACCGCGATCCGCCTGACCCGCGCCAGCTCCTCCGGGGACGCCGCGCCGGCGCGAGGCCGGGCGAAGAGCTGGTAGCCGGCCAGGCTCCCCCCGGCGAGCACCAGCACCACCGCCCCGACCACCCAGGGCCGCCGCCACCAGGCCGGCCCCGCCGGCTCGTACGCCCGAACGGCGGCGGTGGGCACCCGGCGCGCCGCAGTGTGGCGGAGGGTCGCCCGCATCGAGGCGGTGGCGCCGAGCGGTGCGCCCAGGAGCTCGGCGAACTGGGCCGCGCTCTGGGGCCGGTCGGCCGGCACCTTCGCCATCGCGGCGAAGATCGTGTCCTCGACTTCCTGGGGCACGGTATTCCGGACGATCCGCACGCTGGGCACCGCTTCCATCGCATGCCGGGCCATGAGCGCCTGGGGATTCTTCGCGGTGAACGGCGGCTCGCCCGCCAGCATCTCGTAGAGGACGCAGCCCAGGCTGTAGAGGTCGGCGGTCGGCCCGATGGTGTCGCCGACCGACTGCTCCGGCGCCATGTACACCGGGGTGCCCACGGCCATGCCGGTCTGGGTGAGCTTCTGGGCCCCGGCTTCGGTCGCCGCCCGCGCGATGCCGAAGTCGGCCACCAGGGCGTGCCCGCCGGAGAGCAGGATGTTCTCGGGCTTGATGTCGCGGTGGATGATGCCCATCGAATGCGCGTGCCCGAGCGCGTCGGCCACCTCGAGGGTGATCTGGACCGCGTCCTCGATGGGAAGCTGCCCCTCGCGCTCCAGCCGGTCCCGGAGCGATTCGCCCTTGACGAAGGGCATGACGTAGTAGAGCAGCCCGTCGGCCTGGCCCGAATCGATCAGGCCGAGGATGTGGGGATGCTGGAGCCTGGCGGAGAGCTTGATCTCCCGCTCGAATCGGTCCGCGCCGATCGAGGCGGAGAGCTCGGGGTGGAGGACCTTGATCGCCACCTCGCGGTCGTGCCGGACGTCCTTGGCGAGGAACACCGTGGCCATCCCCCCCCGACCGAGCTCGCGCTCGATCTGGTAGCGGTCGGCTAGCTTGGATTGCAGGCGTTCCTGGGTGTCGAGCACGGCTCCGGCAGCTCGGATGTCGTGGGAGAGGGGCCGACGGCCCCGCTGCATAATAGTTGTGAGCGGGCGGAATATGCCAGCGCCGAACGCCCGCCGGTCCCAGTGTCACAGAACTTTACAACGCCCTCTCGGGCCCGGCGGTGTCCCTCTGGCATCCTCCGGCCGCCCCCGCGATCTTGCTCCTCCCATGACTGCTCCGCCCCTGATCAGCCACGTCTCGGACACCGCGCGCTGGGTGGCATTCTACCGCGCCATGGAGACGGAGCGGCCCGACGCCATTTTCCGCGATCCCTACGCGCGCCGGCTTGCCGGCCCGAAAGGCGAGGCGATCGTCCACGCCATGCCGAAGGGCCGGGCTTTCGCCTGGCCGATGATCGTCCGCACCGCCGTCCTGGACGAGATCATCGTCCGAGTCATCCGGACGCAGGGGGTGGATTGCGTCCTCAACCTCGCGGCGGGGCTCGACGCCCGGCCCTGGCGGCTCCCGCTCCCCGACGCCCTCCGGTGGGTGGACGTGGACCATCCGGAGATGATCGAGTACAAGCAGTCGGAGCTCGCGGGCGAGCGCCCGGCCTGCGCCTACGAGGGGATCGGCCTCGACCTGGCCGATGGACCGGCCCGGCGGGAGCTCTTCGGGCGAGTGGCCGCCGGCGCTCGGAAGGTGCTGGTCATCTCGGAGGGGCTGCTGATCTATCTCCCGGAAGATCGGGTCATCGAGCTGGCGAAGGATCTGCACGCCCAGCCGGCGTTCGCCTTCTGGCTCACCGACCTCGCGAGCCCCGCGCTGCTCAAGATGATGGCGAAGAACTGGGGTCCGGTCGTGGCGGCGGGGAACGCGCCGTTCCGCTTCGGGCCGGCGGCGAGCGGCGCGTTCTTCGCCCCGTTCGGCTGGCGAGAGGTCGAGTTCCGCTCGATGTTTCTCGAAGGGATCCGGCTGAAGCGCACGATCCGCTTCGCCGGTTTCTGGCTCGTGCTGGGCCGGCTCATGGGGTCCCGCCGGCGGGAAGCGATGAAGCGGTTCTCCGGGATCGCCCTGCTCGAGCGGGGCGGCTCGTAAGCTGGATGCGAAGGGCACCGAGGAGGATACCCATGAGCTTGACCGCGAGGGGCCTGTGGACCTCGGCCGTCATCGCCGGAACCGCCGCGACGGGGGGCTGTATCCTCGCCGCGGCCGGCGCGGGGGCCGGCGGCGCGGTGTACGTCGGGGACCGCGGCGTGGAATCGGTCGTCGCCGCTCCGGTGGACCGGGTCTACGAGGCGAGCCGCCAGGCGTTCAAGGATCTCGGCATCGCCGAGACGAAGACCAGCAGCGAGCAGGACGGCGGGGTCGAGAAGCGGACGCTTGCCGGCACGAGCACTGACCGCAAGGTGACGGCGAGCCTCAGGAGCCAGGGAACCGGCACCCACGTCGAGGTCGTCGTCGAGAAGACGGCGGTCACCTGGGACAAGAAATTCGCGAAGCGGGTGATGGAGAAGGTGGTGGCGCTGGCGAAATGACGCAGCCGGGCAGTCCAACTTTGATGGGATTCACTGGTGACGCCTCCGGTAGCCCTCCAGGAACCTCGCGATCGGTCCAATCGCCTCGGGGAGATCATCGCTGTTGGGCAGGAAGACCAGGCGAAGGTGATCCGGGTGCGGCCAATTGAATCCGCTGCCCTGCACCACCAGCACCTTCTCCTCCTCGAGCAACTCGAGCACGAATTCCCGGTCGTCCTTGATCGGATACATCCTGGCGTCCAGACGCGGGAACAGGTACAGCGCAGCTTTCGGCTTGACGCACGAAACGCCGGGGATCTGCGTGATCAGCTGCCAGGCGAGGTCGCGCTGGCGGCAGAACCGCCCGGTCGGCGCCACCAGGTCGTTGATGCTCTGGTAGCCGCCGAGCGCGGCTTGAACGGCATACTGGCCGGGCACGTTCGCACACAGCCGCATCGAGGCAAGGATGTCCAGCCCCTCGATATAGTCCTCGGCGTGGCGCTTCTCCCCTGACACGACCATCCAGCCAGTACGGTAGCCGCAGGCGCGGTAATTCTTCGACAGGCCGTTGAAGGTGATGAACACCAGATCTTCGGCGAGCGACGCGATCGAGGTGTGGGTCGCACCGTCGTAGAGCGTCTTGTCGTAGATCTCGTCGGCGTACACGATCAACTGGTTCCGGCGCGCGATTTCCACCAGCTCCCGCAACAGGCCCTCCGGATAGAGAGCGCCGGTCGGATTGTTCGGGTTGATGACCACCATCGCTCGCGTGCGCGGGGTGATCTTGGCGCGGATATCGGCCAGATCCGGCAGCCAGCCGTCGCCCTCGTCGCACAGGTAGTGCTTCGGCGCACCCCCAGCGAGGCGCACCGCCGCCGTCCAGAGGGGGTAGTCGGGAGCGGGAACAAGTACCTCGTCGCCGTCCTCGAGCAGTCCCTGCATCGCCATGACGATCAGTTCGGAGACGCCGTTGCCGATGATGATGTCGTCGAGCTGCACGCCGGCGATCCGCTTTTCCTGCGTGTAATGCATGATCGCCTTGCGCGCGGAGAACAACCCTTTGGAATCGGTGTACCCGGAGGCATTCGAGAGATTCACGATCACGTCGTGGCGCATCTCGTCGGGCGCATCGAAGCCGAAGGGCGCCAGATTGCCGATGTTAAGCTTGAGGATGCGGTGGCCTTCCTCCTCCATCTGCCGTGCCCGCGCAAGCACCGGCCCGCGGATGTCGTAGCAGACATCGGCGAGCTTCGAGGATTTTCTGACCGGTTTGAGCATCATGCTCCCGGAAGGACGCGGCCCAAAACCCGGATCGGCGTGAAGGTCCGGTGATCGTCGTAGCTTTTCATGCGCGCCAGGGCGTCCGCCATCTCGGCATTGCCAAAACAGGAATCTCGATTGAGGTGACCCAAGTATCCCGGATAGGGCGGAGGCGGTCAAGCTGGAGGGGATTCCCGGTTCTTCGAGGCCCCACCCGGGCGGGCTCCGCGGGGATCGAGCCCCAGCGTACTCCCGGGTCGCCACGGGCACGTTACGGCTGGTATGCCAGCCGGACCCGGGGTGCGCGGGGGCGCCACACCCAGGATGCGGCCGAAGCGCCGGCCGCGCCAGGGCCCCGCCTTGACGACCCGAAACCCGGTCCGTACCTTCGGGATGGTGAAGGAGATTCCTATCACTTCCTAACCCGGCCCCTTCCTTCGGGAGGGTGAAGGAAATTCCCGTCCCCTCCTCACGTGTGGAACCCCCGGTTGCCGATCCTGCCCGATCCAACCTTTCAAGCCGAGCGCCGAGCGCATTGGGACGCGGTCGCCGGGCACACCGGAGACCGCTGGCGCGCCAGCCGGGCGTATCACCGGCGCCTGCGGGCGATCTACCGGCAGCTCGTGCCGCCGGGGAGCCACGTGCTGGAAATCGGCTGCGGCAGAGGGGACCTGCTGGGGGCGCTCGAGCCGTCGGCGGGGTTAGGCGTGGACTTGAGCGAAGAGATGATCCGCCACGCCAGGGCCGCGCATCCCGAGCTGCGGTTCGTGGTAGCCGATGCCCACACGCTCGCGCTGGACGAGCGGTTCGAGACGATCATCCTCTCCGACCTGGTCAACGACCTGTGGGACGTGCAAACGGCACTGGAGCGGCTGGGGCCGATGTCCCACCCGGGCACGCGGGTGATCTTCAACTTCTTCAGCCGGGTGTGGGAGCTGCCGCTCAGCGCAGTGCGGGCCCTGGGCCTGGCCAGGCCATTGGAGCGGCAGAACTGGCTCACGGTGGAGGACATGCGCGGGCTGCTGAGCCTGGGCGGGTTCGAGACCATCCGGGCGTGGAACGAGGTGCTCTGGCCGGCACGTACGCCTCTGCTCGAGCCGCTGGCGAACCGGGTGCTGGCCAAGCTCTGGCCGCTGCGGCTGTTGGATGTGACCAACTTCCTCATCGCCCGGCCCATGCCTGGAGAGGACGCGGGGACGCCCCCGGAGGGCTCGGGGACGCGGGGACGCGGAGACGCGGAGACCGGTTCTCCTCCCCGCGTCTCTCTCCCGCGAGTTTCGGTGATCGTGCCGGCGCGCAACGAGGCGGGCAATATCGCCCCGATTCTGGCTCGCATCCCCAGGATGGGTGGCGGGACCGAGATCATCTTCGTCGAGGGCCATTCCACCGACGACACCTACGCGACCATCCAGAAGGCCATCACCGACAATCCGGCGCTGGACTGCAAGCTGCTGCGCCAGACCGGCAAGGGGAAGGGCGATGCGGTGCGGCTGGGCTTCGCCGAAGCTTCGGGCGAGGTCCTCATGATCCTCGATGCCGACATGACGGTACCACCGGAAGACCTGGTGCGGTTCTACGACGCGGTGGCCTCCGGCAAGGCCGAGTTCGCCAATGGGGTGCGGCTGGTGTACCCGATGGAGCAGGAGGCGATGCGGTTCCTCAACCTGCTGGGCAACAAGTTCTTCAGCGCCGCGTTCACCTGGCTGCTGGGCCAACCGATCAAGGACACACTCTGCGGCACCAAGGTGCTGGGCCGAGCGGACTACCAGAGGATCGCCGCCAATCGGTCCTACTTCGGCGACTTCGACCCCTTCGGCGACTTCGACCTGCTGTTCGGGGCGGCCCGGCTGAACCTCAAGATCGTGGACATCCCCATTCGCTACCGCCAGCGGACCTACGGCACGACCAACATCAGCCGCTTCCGCCACGGCATGCTCCTGCTGCGGATGACCGCCTTCGCCGCCCGGCGGCTCAAGTTCGTCTGATCGAGCCAACCATGGGCATCCGGCGCATGACCTTCACGCGGGGGCCGGGCATGTTCATGAACCCGGTCGACGCGCAGGGACCGCGCTGATGGCGCCCCCACCCCCGCAGGAGGGGAAGATCGGGGCGACTTTCGGGGCTCCCGAGAGGAGGGCGGACGACCAGGTCGCAGTCCCCATCCCCGACCCGAGCCATCGGGTCGTCACGTTCTGCCTTCTCGTCTGCGTCGGCTTCGGCGGCCTGCTCCGGCTGCACCACCTCGACCAATTCAGCCTGTGGGACGACGAGGCGCGGACCTTCCTGGTCTCCAGCATCCGCAATCCTGTTGCCCTGGTGAAGGCGATTCCGTGGTTCACCCCAGCCAATCCGCCTCTCGATCTTCTGCTCCGGTCCGCGGTCATGGCCGTCATTGGGCGCACGACGTATGCGTTCACGCTGACGTCGGTGCTGCTTTCGACGGCGGGACTCGTCTGCTGGTACGCCTTCCTCTCGCGGGTGATCGAGCGCCGCGCGGCCCTGGTCGCCGTAGCGATACTCGCCTTTCATCCGGTCTCGGTCTTCTACGCTCAGACCGGAAGGAATTACGCGATCATGGACGTGATCGTCCCGCTCGCGTGCCTGCTGCTGATCACGGCGTGGCAGCGGGGCGGCGTGGCACGATGGTCGGCCTATTCCGCAATGCTCGCGGCCGCCTTCCATGCGCATCTCCTGCTGTCGAGCCTGTGGTTCATGCACGGCGTCGTCGTGCTGGTCGTAGTCGCGGTCACCCCGCTCCCCGACCGCCGCCGTCTCTTCAAGGAGAAACTGGTGCCTTTCGCCGGTGCCCTCGCTCTCGCCGGGGTGCTCTGCATTCCGTGGGCCGGATTCACCTGGTTCGGACTGCGGGTGAATCCCCTTACCGGGCACGGGTACATCTACGACACGCTGCGGCAGGTTCTGAAGGCCAGCATGCCAGGGAGCGGCACCGGAGCACGGATTCTCGCCCTCCTCGCGGCCGCAGGATTCGCCCGCTTCTCACTGGCGGCTCCGTGGCGGGGCGTCGCACTCCTCTCGGCGTGGGCCGTCGGCTACGCGATCGCTTACGGGCTCACTCATCGGAACTTCTTCGTCTTTCGCTACGTGTACTTCCTCTTCCCTGCGATCGTCGCCTGCCTGGCGCTCGGAGTCTGCTGGATGGCCGATGTCCTGGGACGCGGCGCCGATCGGCTGTTTGGACACGAAGGGCGCTCGCGGCCGGTGGCGGCGATCGCGCTGCTGCTCGGGCTGTTCGCCATCGGCGTGGCGTCCTGGCCGAGGCTCGCGCAGCACTACGCTCACGGCATCGAGTACGATGGAGACTGGCGCACCGCCGTGCGCTACGTGGAGCGGCGAGCCGGTTCGCGGGACTGGATCGTCGTGCCGCACGCGTTTCACGCGAACTACGCCGTCTACGCGACGAAGGACTTCCTCGGCGCGGTCGATCACCAGTATCCGGTCTCCTTGCACACCGAGCCGTGGATCTTCCTCGTGCGCCGGGTTCACTACCGGGTCCTGGAGGAGAGCAGGCCGCAGGACGGCGACTCCATCGCGAAGCCGGTCGGGCGGGTCTTCGTCATCGCGATGCACCCCGAAGCCGATCGTGGCATGCCGGAGATCCTCCAGAGCCCTTCGCTGACGGCGGTCGTCGGAGATCGCAGCCTCAAGATTGTGCATTTTCGTGGCATCGAAGTCCTCGAGTTCGCGAGCACGAGCGAGAGCTCGGGCCCAGGGCTCACCGCCGGCAAGCCGCTCCCGCGGCCGACCGCGCCGCGCCCCTGACCCGCAGCCAGCAGGCGTTCGCGGCGACCAGCGCGGGGGCAGGGGCGACTTCGAGCAGCGGCGTGGCCGTGCGGGAGCATCACGTTGTCCGGCTTGAAGTCGCGGTGGACGAGCCCGGCCCGGTGCGCGTAGGAGAGGGCGTCGGAGACTTCGCGGAGGATGCTGACCTCCGCCGCCATCTCGGGCGGAAGGACCTTGATCACCACCTGGCGCCCGAGCGCGGTCTCCTCGGCGAGGAAGACGCGGCTCATGCCGCCGCCACCGAGCACACGCTCGATCCGGTAGGTACTGCCGAGAGATGTCGTGAGGCTGGTCTGGAGGTCTGCCAGGGTGGCTCCCTCGAGGTCCGGGTGCGCCGTGCGCCACGCCGAATCTACATCACGCGACCGCGACGAGCCTAGGCGCCGTAGGGCAC
>DASYRI010000091.1:0-17754 GCA_036004545.1 Gemmatimonadales bacterium | reverse complement strand
GCACGGACCGCGGAAGACGTGGCCCTGATGCTCCAGGCGATCGCGGGGCCGAGCCCGCTCGCCCCGCTCCGCCAACCGATGGAGGGCCGCGAGTTCGTCACCGCCGTGCGGAACGGGCCGGCGAGAAATCTTCGCGTCGCCTATTGTCCGGACATCGCGGGCATTGGCGTGGACCCCGGCATCGAGATGGTCTGCCGTCGCGCGGCCCACCGCCTGGCCGAGTGCGGCACGAGCGTCGAGGAGATCATTCTCGACCTCTCCGCCGGCCGCGACGCGTTCCTCACCCTCCGCGGCCTCTGGTTCGTGGCGTGGATGCAGGAGCGGCTCGACCGGCTGGACGAGCTCGGCGTGAACGTCCGGAATAACACCAGGGCCGGCCTGGCGGGCCTGGTCCCGGACATCGCGAAGGCCGAGGTCACGCGCGGGACGCTCTGGCACACCTTCCGCAGCTTCTTCGAGCGCTACGATCACCTCCTCACCCCGACGATGGCGGTGCCGCCGTTTCCGGTCGAGCGGAACTATCCCGACAGGGTCGCGGGAAAGGAAATGAAGACCTACGTGGACTGGATCGCTCCGACATTCGTACTGAGTCTTACCGGGTTGCCGGTGGCATCGGTGCCGTGCGGGCTCGATGCCGAGGGGATGCCGGTGGGGATGCAGATCGTGGGGCGGCCGCAGGCGGAGGAGGCGGTACTCGCGCTCGCGAAGGTGATGCAGGATCAGAGCTCGATCGGCGGGCCACGACTCGAGGGGAACCCGGGATGAAGGGGATGTCGTGCTGGTCGGGAACCGGGCCGAGCCCGTCCGGGGCCCCGGAGCCGCCGACGGTGGACCGGCGGTCGGTGGTCCGCGGGCTCGTCGCGGCGGCGGCCTCGGCCGCTCTCGGAGCCGGGTGCGCGCGGGCGGTGGGCTCGGCGGCCGGCACGGTGCGGCCCCGGCGGCGACTCCGCCGGCTCGTCCCGGTGCTGGTCCTGCCGGAGCGAATCATCCGCCAGGTGGTCGGCCTCCGGCCGTTCCGCGCCCCGGGGTTCCGGGTGGAGCCGGAACAGCTCGGCGAGAAGCTGCTCATCCACAACTACGGCCACGGCGGAGGGGGCGTCTCGCTCTCGTGGGGGAGCGGCCGCCTCGCGCTGGACTACGCGCTGGCCTCGCCGCACCGGAGCGCGGCGGTGCTGGGCGCGGGCGCGGTGGGGCTCGCCGCGGCGCGCCTGTTCCAGGATCACGGCTTCGAGGTGACGATCTACGCGCGCGAGCTGCCGCCCGAGACGACTTCGAATCTCGCCGGGGCACAGTGGGCGCCGGTCAGCCTGATCGACCACGACCGGGTGACCCCCGCGTTCCAGGAGCGGTACCTTCGCGCCTCACGCTTCGCGTTCCGCCACTACCAGACTCTCGTCGGCGAGCGCTATGGCGTGCGCTGGCTCGAGAACTACCTGCTCTCCCGCTCGGCCGAGGCCCGGGAGGAGTGGGAGTTGAGCATGCTGTTCCGCGAGGTGCTTCGGGTGGAGGAGCTCCAGCCCGGGGAGCATCCCTTCCCGGTACCGGTCGTCCGCCGCTTCCTCTCCATGCACATCGACACCAACCAGTACCTCCGCACGGTCCTGGAGGACTTCCGGATCGCGGGCGGGCGGGTGGTGGTGCGGGAGTTCGCCGATCCCGCCGCCGTGGCCTCGCTCCCGGAGCCGCTGATCGTGAATTGCACCGGCCTCGGCGCCGCGACACTCTTCGCGGACCGGGAGCTCATTCCGGTCAAGGGGCAGCTCACGGTGCTCGCCCCGCAGCCGGAGGTGGACTACATCACCATCGGGCCGGGCCCGGGCTCGATGTACATGATGCCGCGGCGGGATGGGGTCATCCTCGGCGGGAGCTTCGAGCGCAACGACGCGTCCCTCGAGCCCGATCCGGAGGTTTCGGAGCGGGTGTTCCGGAGCCAGCGCGAGCTGTTCGAGGGGATGCGCCGGTCGTAACTCAACCGCCCCCGAAGAGCTTCGCCACCTCCGGCTTCATCACCTTCCCCATCGCGTTGCGCGGCAGGGCGTCCACGCACCTGAGCGCGCGCGGCACCTTGTAGGGCGCGAGCCGCTCCTTCGCCCAGCCCTGCAGCTCGCCCAGCTCCAGCGCCCCGCCGTCCCGGAGCTCCACCGCCGCGCAGATCCGCTCGCCCCAGTCGGGGTCGTCCACGCCCACCACCGCGCATTCCGCCACCGCGGGATGGGTGCGGAGCTCCTCCTCGATCTCCAGGGCCGAGACCTTGAAGCCTCCGGTCTTGATGATGTCCACGCTGCTGCGGCCCAGGATCCGGTAATAGCCGTCCTCCACGACGGCGGTGTCGCCGGTGCGGAACCAGCCGTCGCGGAAGGCGTCCCGGGTGGCGTCGGGGCGGCGCCAGTACTCGAGGAAGACGTTCGGGCCGCGCACTTCGATCTCCCCCGGCGCCCCGTCCGCCACCGGCGCGCCGGCCTCGTCCACCAGCCGGGCAAGAACGCCGGGAAGCGGCGCGCCGACATAACCCGGCCTTCGTTCCCCGTGAAGGGGATTGGAGAGCGCCATGCCGAGCTCGGTCATGCCGTAGCGCTCCAGCAGGGTGTGGCCGCTGATCTCCCGCCAGCGCTCCAGCGTCCGCACCGGGAGGGCCGCCGAGCCGGACACCATGAGCCGCATCCGGCGGCACCCCTCGGACATCGCCGTGCGCCGTTCTGGCCGCGCCGCCTCCCACGCGGCGATCAGCCGGCGATAGATCGTGGGCACCGCCATGAACAGGGTGAGCCGGCCCGACGCGATCCGGGCCCAGGTCTCCTCCGCGTCGAACCTGGGCAGCATCTCGCACACCGCCCCGGCCCGGAGTGAGGAGCACACGACGTTGACGATCCCGTGTACGTGGTGGAGCGGGAGCACGAGAAGGATGCGGTCGTCTTCGGTCCAGCCCCACGCTTCGATCAGCGCGGTGATCTGGGCGCGGAGATTGGCGTGGGTGGTGACTACGCCCTTGGGCTTGCCGGTGGTCCCGCTGGTGTAGACCATCATCGCGCGGCGGGACTCCACGACGTCGGGGAGCGCGCCGGCCTCGGGCTCCCGCGCGTCGGAGGAGAGCATGCCGTCGGGCGCCGCCCCGCGCGAGAGCGCCTCGGTGGTGGTGACGAGGCGCGCGCCCGCCGCCTCCGCCAGCGGGCGGAGGGTTTCGGCCGCGGCCGGGTCGGCCACGACGATCGAGACCTCCGCGTCCCGGATCACGTAGTCGAGCTCGGCCGGTGGATAGGAGAGCGCGAGCGGCACGGCGATGCCGCCCGCGCGCCAGATGCCCCACTGGATGGCGACGTGTGTAAAGCCGGGTGGCACGAAGAACGCCACTCTGGCCTCCTCGAGGTCCCGGCGGCCCTGGAGCAACGCGGCCGCCGCCCGCGCCGACCGGTCGAGCAGCCGGGCGTAGCTATGCTCCCCGGCCGCGTCGGCGATCGCGGTCCGACCTCCGTGCGCGATCGCGCCCGCAACGAGGGAGAGCCTGGATCCCGAGACGGCCATGCCACGAAGAAACGGCCTGCGGCACCGCCCGGCAAGATCGTCTCGCCGAAGCTTCATGTGTGATGGAGTTGCTCATTGGCGGATTTCGCTGCGGGCGCTACCTTCATGGCTCTCATCGACACGCCCAGCGGGTCTCTTCCATTCGGAGGTGCTTATGCCCCTTTCGGCAATCGGACGGCGTTCCACCCTGTTGACCCTGGTTCTCGCGGGATCGCTCTCCGCTCAGACGATGGGCCCGCCCGCGTACATGCAGATCTTCCGGGAGGAAGTGAAGGCCGGCCGCGCCGGTGCCCACGTGCAGACCGAGGCCGGGTGGCCCCGCGCCTTCGCCAAGGCGAAGATCGCCAACAACTACCTGGCGCTCACCACGATGTACGGCCCCAACGAAGCGTGGTTCGTCGAGGGACACTCTTCCATCGCCGAGATCGAGGCGGTCAACAAGGCGATCGAGGCGGCGCCGGGCTTGAGCCAGGAGACCGACCGGCTCTCCCAGGCGGACGCCGCCAACATCAACAACGTGCGCACCCTGCTCGGACGCTACCAGGCCGCCATGAGCAATCCGGGGACGGTCAACCCACCCGAGATGCGGGTGTGGGAAGTCCTCGTCTTCCGGGTGCGCCCGGGCCACGAGGGTGATTTCGTCCAGGCGACGAACCTGTATCGAGGTCTCGTGGAGCAGGCGAAGGTGGATGCGCCCTGGGCCACTTACCAGGTCATGGCCGGCATGCCGGGGCCCACCTACCTCATCTTCGTCCCCCACAAGACCCTCGCCGAGATTGATCCCGCGACCGGCGTCGGGGCGGCGATCGAGAAGGCGATGACCGACGAGACGATGAAAAAGTTCGGTACCCTCTCCGAGGGCTTCCTTTCGGTGGAGAACATCGTCTTCACGCCGAGCCCGGAGATGAGCTATCTCAAGGCGGAATGGGTCGCGCAGGACCCCAAGTACTGGGGGAAGAAGGCCACGGCCGCGGCGATGAAGCCGGCCGCCGCCAACAGCCAGACAGCGGCGGGCGCGCCGAAGCCCTGAGGATCAGGGAGAACCGCGCGCACAATTCGAGCTGTCCCGAAGGCCCGGCACCCGCCGGGCCTTCGTCGCTGTCGGGGCGCAAGGGCCAGGAGTAATCCGCTTCGGGGGTGCCCGCGGCTCATTCGCCGCGCAGCACGCACACCGGATCGGCCGCCGTCGCGCGGCGCGCCGGAACCCAGCAGGCCACCAGGGCCACGCCGAGAAACAGCGCCGCCGCGATTGCGAGCACCAGCGGATCCGCCGGGCGCACCTGGAACAGCAGCCGGGTGAGTCGGGTCGTGATGAGGCCGCCGAGGACGAGTCCGGCTACGGCGCCCATGACTGCGTCGCGCATCCCCGACGCGACGACTTCAGCGACGACGCGGCGGTCGCTCGCGCCGAGCGCGCGCCGGAGCCCGATCTCCCGGGTGCGCTGCGCCACGATGTGGGAGACCACGCCGTATACGCCGAGGCCGGCGAGCGTCGCCGCGAGCAGGGCGAAGAAGCCCATGAGCCAGGCGCGAAAGCGGGGCCCCGCGGTCGCCGCGCGGACCACGTCCTCCATGCTGCGGACGCCGGTGACCGGCAGGTCGGGATCGAGCGCCGCCACCTTTCGGCGCAGCTCCGGGGCGAGGCTGGCGGGAGCGACTCCGGTCCGCAGGACGATGGTGAGCGACCCGACGGGAACCTGGTCCACGCTCGCGTAGACGATCGGGCGCGGCTCCTTGTCGAGCGACTGCTCCCGCACGTCGCCCGCCACCCCGACGATCTCGCCTTCGACCCGCTCGTCGCCCGGGCCGGGTCGCATGCCCATCCGGAGGTAGCGTCCCAGCACGTGCCCATCCGGCCAGAAGCGGCGTACGGCCGCGGCGCTCACCACCAGCACCTGGTGACCGCCGTGCCGGTCGGCCTCGGTGAACCCGCGGCCCGAGAGGATCGGAACGCGCAGGGCGCCGAAGTAGTCGGGGGTCACCTCGCGGAGCTGCGCCGACTGGCTCTTGCCGTCGGGCACGGGAATGCTGTCGATCGTGAAGCTGGCGCTCCAGCCGAATCCGCTCAACGGCAGCCCGAAGACCAGTGCGGCGGAGGTGACCCCGGGGACTTCGCGGAGCCGAGCAAGGAGAGATTGCTCGAAGCGCACGATTGCCGCCCCGTCGGGATAACCGCGGTCGGGCAACGAGACGCTGCCCACCAGCATGGCTGAGGGATCGAAGCCGGGCTCCACCGCCTCCAGGCGCTGCTTGCTCTTGAGCAGCACACCGGCGGTGGCCAGCAGCGCGAGGGCGACGGCGGTCTCCAGCGCCACGAGCCAGCGATGGAGCCTGCGGCGACTCGAGACACCGCGTCCACTGGCGCTCCCGAGCGCCAGCCGAAGATCGCTCCGGGCGATGCGGCGCGCCGGAGCGAGGCTCACGCACAACGCCGCCAGCAGCGTGAGGGCGAGGATGAAGCCGGCCCCTGGCAAATCGAGCCGCACTTCCTCCAGCCGGGGCACGCCCTCCGGCGCCAGCCGCCGGATGGAGGCGGTCCCCAGCGCGGCGATCGGAATGGCGGCCACTGCCCCGGCCGCCACCAGCACCAGCACTTCGCTCGCCCCGTGCCACAGCAGCCGGCCGCGGCCGGCGCCGAGCGCGTTCCGGACCGCCACCTCGCCGCTCCGTCCGATGGCCCGGACCAGAACCAGGTTGGCGACATTGGCGCAGGTGAGCACCAGCAGCAACGCGCCGCCCGCCATGAGGAGCAGGAGCGTCGGCCGCACGTCGCCCACGACGTCCTCGTGCATGGTCCTGAGCACGACGCTCCAGCCCGCGCTGGAGCGCGGGTAGGCCTGCGCGATCCGCCCGGCGAGCGTCACCAGCTCGGCCCGCGCGCCCTCCAGAGTCGCTCCGTCCGCCAGCCGGCCGACCACGTTCACGTAGTGGGCGCCCCGCTGAGTCGCGACATCCGCGGGGGTATGGAAGGGAATCCACGCGGCGACCTTCTCGACGGGAAAGGAGAATCCCGCCGGCATCACCCCGATGATCTCGTAACTCTCCCCGTCGAGGATCCAGCGGCGGCCGAGGACCGCCGGGTCGCCGCCGAACCGACTGACCCAGGCGTCGTGGGCGAGCAGCGCCACCAGCGGAGCGCCGCGCTCGAACTCGCCGGGAAGAAACGAGCGGCCCAGCTGCGGGCCGGTCCCCGCGACCTGGCGAAAGCCAGCCGTGACCGAGACGACAGGCACCTGTTCCGCCGCCCCGCCGCCGGTCGCGGCCACCGGATAATCGCTCCAGGCGACCATGGCGGCGAAGCTCCTGCCGTCGCGCTCCCAGTCGTAAAAATCGGTCGGGGAGACGGAGAAGGTGGGCCAGCCGGCCTTCGGATTGCTGGAATAGATGCTGATCAGCCGCTCGGACCGCGGATAGGGCAGCGGCCGGAGCACCACGCCGCGCAGCACCGTGAATACCGTGGCGTTGAGACCGAGGCCCGCGGCGAGGACCAGCGTGGCGGTGAGGGCGAATCCGGGCGCGCGGCGGAGCCCCCGGGCCGCCAGCCGAAGGTCCTGGAGCGCGTTCGCCCACCACTCCCGGCGGTGGCGCTCGCGGCGCTCCGCCCGGTCAATGGTCCGGCACTCGGCGGCGAAGCGCTCCAGCGTGCCGAAGCGCCGCTCGGCCTCGCGGCGCGCCTCGGCGGGGGGAAGCCCGGCGCGGACCAGCGCCTCGGTCTTGAGCGCCAGGTGCGCCTCGAATTCCGCGGCAATGTCCTCCTCGGGCGCGGGCTCGCGGCCGATCAGGCGGAACAGGCGCCGGGAGAGGGACATGGGCGTCCGGCCTACCGCTCGGCGGTCCGCAGGACGCGGCCCACCGCTCCAACGTACCGCTCCCAGAGCGTCACCTCGGCGCGGAGCTGGGCCCGCCCCCGTGAGGTGAGCCGGTAGAACTTCGCCTTGCGATTGTTCTCCGAGAGCCCCCACTCCGACTCCACCCAGCCGCGGCGCTCCAGCCGGTGGAGCGCGGGGTAGAGGGCGCCTTCCTCGACCAGGAACTGCTCGCCGGAGCGCTCCCGGATCCAGGTGGCGACGGCGTAGCCGTGCCGCTCGCCCCAGGAGAGCGCCTTGAGGACGAGGAGGTCGAGGGTGCCCTGGAGCAGGTCGAGCGGGCCGGTAGCGGTTCCCATAATGGTCTTATGGGAAAGCTACGACGTTCCCATAAGATGTCAATGGGAGTGGGCGCCGGCGCCAGTCAGCCGCGGTGTGGGTGCCGGGAGCGGCCGCCGCTCGGCCGCTGCGCGGGTGTCGGCGGCGGGGGTCCCCGCCCGTTGGCCCCCGGCGCGGGAGCGCCGGGAGGGCATTGGCTCAGCCCTCGCCTCGGAGCGCGATGACCGGATCCACCCGCGCCGCCCGGCGGGCGGGGAGCGCGCAGCCCGCGAGCGCCACCAGCGCCACCGTCACCGCGGTGACGCCCAGCGTGGCCGGATCGGTGGGCGAAATCTCGAAGAGCAACCGGCCGAGGAACCGGGTCGTGGCGACGGCACCCGCCAGCCCGAGCAAGAGGCCAAGGGCGACGAGGCGGAAGCCGCCCCCGATCACCAGCCGGAGCACCGCGCCGTCGCTCGCTCCGATGGCGCGGCGCACGCCGATCTCGCGCTGCCGCTGGGTGACCGCGTAGGCGAGCACGCCGTAGAGGCCGATCGCGGCGAGCGCCAGCGCCAGCGCGCCGAGCAGGGCGAGCAGCGCCATCGGGTAGCGGCGGTCCGCGACCGACCTGTGGATCCGCTCCTCCATCGTGCTCAGGTCCACCACCGGGAGCCCGCGGTCCAGCGCCGCCACCACGCCGCGGAGCGCCGGCACGAGGCCCAGCGGGTTTCCCGCCGTGCGCACGCTCAACGCCATCGAGCTGGACGGTGATTGCGCCGAGACGAAATAGACCGCCGACCTGAGCTCGGTGTCGAGGCCGTTCACCCGCACGTCGCCCGCGATCCCGACGATCGTGAACGCCGAGTCCGGCTCTCTCCAGGAGACCTTGAGCTGGCGCCCGAGCGGATCGCCGTCACCCGCGACGACCCGCGCGAGGGTGCGGCTCACCACCACGACGCGCCGCCCTCCGGCGCGATCCTCGCTTCCGAAGCCTCTCCCGCGAAGGATCGGAATACCGAAGGTGCTGAAATAGCCCGCGTCCACCTCATTGACCTGGGTGCTGAGTCCCTGGCCCGGCGGCCGCTCGGGATCACCCACGATCCGGAACGACGTACCGGGCTGGATCCCCGCGAGCGGGAGATAGGTGCTGAGCCCGGCGGCCCGAACCCCGGGAAGCGCGGCGGCGCGGCGGGCAAGCTCTCCGAAGAATGCCAGCTGGCGGGGCGCGTCGGGATAGTCGGGGGACGGCAGGCTGACCCGGAACGTGAGGACCCCTGACGCGTCGAGTCCCAGATCCTGCTTCAGCACCTGTCCAAGCGAGCGGATCGCGAGCCCGGCGCCGACCAGCAGGATGAAGCAGAGTGCCACCTGCGCCACGACCAGTCCGGCGCGAAGCCGACCCGCCTTGGGATTCGGGTCGCTCCCGGAATGGCCGGTCAGCACTCCACGAAGCCGGCCCTCCCGGACGACCAGCGCCGGCGCCAGCCCGAAGCCGAGCCCGGCCAGCACCGTCACCAGGCCGGCGAAGGCGAGCACGCGCAGATCGACCCCGACATCCTCCAGGCGCGGGATCTGGGAGACCCGGGCGGCGACGAGAGCGTGCACGCCGCCGGCCGCGAGCCCCACGCCGAGCGCCCCGCCGGCCGCCGCGAGCACCAGCCCTTCGACCAGCCACTGCCGGATCACCTGGACCCGCGAGGCGCCGAGCGCCGAGCGGATCGCGAGCTCCCCGCGCCGGGCGATCGCCTGGCCGAGATGGAGGTTGGCGACGTTGGCGCAGGCCACGATCAGCACGAATCCGATCGCCCCGGCGAGGAGCCAGAGCACCGGCCGAGCCTTGCCGGTGATCTGGGCCGCGAGCGGCACCGCCCGCGCGGTCCAGGCGGCGTTGAAGCGGGGATGCTCCAGCGCGAGCCCCCGCGCGATGTTCCGGAGCTCGGCCGTCGCTGCTTCCGCTGTGATCCCGGGCTTGAGCCTTCCTATGGCCATGACCCAACGGCCCCACGGCGTGCGCAGCTCCGTCGTCATCGGGAAGGGCACCCAGTATTCCTCGTCGCCGAGACGCCGGAAGTCGGGCGGCATGACGCCGATCACGAGCGCGGGCCCGTCCCGGAGGTGCAGCGGCTTCCCGACGACCGATGGGTCTCCGCCGAAGCGGCGTCGCCAGAGCGCGTGGCTGATGAGCAGCGCCCGAGGGGCATTGGGCAGCGTGTCCTCCGCGGCGAAGCCGCGCCCCAGCATCGGTGCGGCGCCCAGCAGACGCAGCAGGTTGGTGGTGATGGCGCGGCCGCTCAACTCCTCGGCGGGCTCGTCGCCCAGCGTCGCGGAGGACCAGGTGTAGATCGCCACGTCCTGCAGGGTGCGGTTGCGCTCGCGCCAGTCGAGGAGGTTGGCGGGCGAGACGATGGTCTGGCCCTCGGGGCGATCCTTGTGCACCTCGAGCAGTGCCACCAGGCTGGGCGCGTCGCGGTACGGGAGCGGCCGGAGGAGCACAGGATCGAGCACGCTCCAGAGGGCGGTAGTGGCGCCGATGCCGAGCGCGAGCGTCAGCGTCGAGGCGAGGGCGAACGCCGGGCGGCGTCGCAGCGCGCGGGCGGCGTAGCGGAGGTCCCGGCCCAGCCCCTCCAGCCAGGCCACGCTCCAGATGGCGCGCGCCTCCTCGCGGATCTGGGCGTCGTTGCCGACGCGCCGGCGGGCGGCGAAGCGGGCTTCCTCCGCATCGGCGCCCCGATGCTGCGCGTCCTCGACGGCCATCTCTTCATGGAAGTGGAGCTCCTCCTTGAGCTCGCGCTCGAAGCGCCGGCGGCGGAAGAAGTGCAACACGCGCCTGAGGAGACTGCTCATCGTGCCGGCCCTTTCCGCTCGGCGATCCGGCCCAGCGCCCAGACAGCGGCGTCCTGGACCTTCGGGCTCGGGTCGTGCACGAGGCGCTCGATCATGCCTGCCGCCGTCACATCCCGCAGCCGTCCGAGGGAGCAGACGGCCCCGGCCCGCACGTGCTCGTTGCGATCGCCCGCCAGGTCGATCAGGACCGGCTCGGCCGCGGGCTCATGAATGAGGCCGAGTGCCCATGCCGCCTCGGACCGCAGATGCTCGTTCCCGCTCCGCGCGAGGGCCGCCAGCGCCGGCAATGCGCGAGGGTCCTGCATCTGTCCGAGGGCCCACCCCGCCGCCTGCCGGACATGGTCGTCCGAATCGCCCGCGGCGAGGAGGAGACGGCTCCCCGGCATGCGCGCGAGCGCCGCCCGGGCGGCCCAGCGAACGCTCTTGTCGCGATCGTCGAGCGCGCCCCGTAGCCCGGTCACGGCGCGCGGGCCGCGAAGCTCCCCCAG
The DNA here is from genome assembly GCA_036004545.1 of Gemmatimonadales bacterium. Lineage (GTDB taxonomy): Bacteria > Gemmatimonadota > Gemmatimonadetes > Gemmatimonadales > GWC2-71-9 > JABFSM01. Next base: position 6,779 of record DASYRI010000091.1, on the reverse strand, counting down.
CGCCACGGCGGCGGAATACCGCACCGCCTTCGACGGGTCCGCCAGCGCCGCGACCAGGAGTTCCACGCCTCGGGTCACGCCGAGCCGTCCTAACCCGCTGGCGGCGGGCTCGCGGACCCTCGCGTCGGGGTCGGTGACGGCATGGAGCAGGGCGTCCTCGGTTTCTGGCGAGGGAAACCGGGCCAGCGCCGCGGTGGCCGCGGCCCGCAGCCGGCAGCCTCCCGCCGCGGCGGCCGTCCGGAGCGGTCCGGCGGCGCGAGTATCGCGAATCCGTCCCAGGGCCCACGCGGCCGACGCCGCCACGTCGCAATTCCGGTCCGCCAGGGTCCGGATGAGCGCCGGCACCGCGGCCGCGTCCTGCCGCAGCCCCGCCGTGCGGGCGGCGGCCAGGCGGCTGGGATCGTCGGCCGCGGAGAGGAAGGAGCGGTCCCTCCGGAGCGGCGGGCGGGCCGGATCCGCCGCTTCGACCGTCCAGGGTGGCGCGTCATCGCACGCGCAGGCGCCCGCCGCCTGGACCGCGCCGCAAGGGGCCAGGGCCGCGGGTGACGCCGGCTCGGCGAGCGCGGCCAGGCCCAGGAGTCCGCAGGCCATTCCCGCCGGGTTCATGCGGGCTTCAGCACGCTCCGCACCGCGGCCACGAGCTGGTCGAAGGCGGAGACCTCGGCGGCGAGTTGTTTCCGCCCGGCCCGGGTGAGCTCATAGTACCTGGCGCGGCGCCGGGTGGGCGTCATCCGCCACTCGGCCTTGACCCACCCCTTGAGCCTCAAGCGCTGGAGGGCGGGGTAGAGCGAGCCCTCCTCGATCCGGAGCGCGTCGGCGGAGAGCCGCCCGATGTGCTGGGCGATGCCGTAGCCGTGCATCGGCCCGAGGGAGAGGGTCTTGAGGAGGAGGAGGTCGAGGGTCCCGGGGAGGAGGTCGACCTTGAACGGATCCCGCGCGGCGGCCATTGGCGACTCATCCATAGGTAGACTATGGGTAGAGAAGCTACGGTGGAACCGGCCCCTCGTCAAGCGGGCGGGTCGCCGCTCGACCCCCCGCGCCCGCGCTGGCTACACCGGCGGGCGCTTCGGCTTCTGGGCCATTCCGGCCGGGGGCGGCAAGCCGGAACTGCTGGCCATGTTCGACAACCCGGCCTTCGCCAGCGCCCGCCAGGAATTCGCCACCAACGGCAAGCGGCTCTACTTCACCGCCGACGACCGCCAGAGCGACATCAAGGTGATGGAGGTGCGCCGGCCGCAGTGAAGATGTGCCGCGCTTCCTCGGCCAGGGCGCCGTTGGTGGCGATCGCATCCCGGAGCGGCGGATAGCCGGCACCCAGGAAATCGGTGAGGCGGCCACCGGCCTCGGCGATGACGGGGACGAAGCACGACACGTCCCACGGATTGAGGCCCACATCCACCATCACCTCGGCGCGGCCGGTGGCGACGAGGAGATAGCCGTAGCAGTCCCCCCAGGTGCGGGCGACCGCGGCGCGCTCCGCGAGGTGGGCCCAGCCGCGCCGCTGGTCGGGGTCGCTGAAGCGTTCCACCTCACTGGTGAGGATCGTCGCGTCGGTGAGCCGGGCGACGTCGCTCACCCGGCAGCGCGCCCCGTCGTGCCAGCAGCCTTCGCCGCGTGCCGCGGCGACCAGCTCGTCCAGGGCGGGATACGCCGCCGCGCCGGCGAGCACGGTGTCCCCCTCCACGACCGCTACCAGGCTTCCCCAGAGCGGCACGCCGCGCACGAACGTCTTTGTCCCGTCGATCGGATCGAGCAGCCAGCGCCGGCCGCTCGTGCCGGCCTGCTCGCCGAATTCCTCGCCGAGGATGCCGTCGTTGGGGTATTGCCGGGCGATCCACTCGCGCGCCAGGCGCTCCGCCTCGCGGTCGGCGACGGTGACCGGAGAGCCGTCGGGCTTCCGCTCCACCGCGACGCCCCGCCGGTAATGATGGAGCGCGACCTGGCCAGTGAGGCGGGCGAGCTCGGCGGCCGCCTGTAGCAGCTCCGACGATGTGGTCATGGTCTCCGGACCCTGAGGGAGCGCCCCCGCCGGCAATCTATTCCCCGGGCCCCGCCGGGTCACTCCGCCCTAGATTCCCTCCCCATGCCCGCTGCGATGCGCACCTGCTTCGCGGTCACGCCGCCCGGCGTGGAGGCGATCACCGCCCGCGAGCTCGCGGCCCTCGGCGTAACCCCGGGCGCGACCGAGCCGGGCGGGGTCTCCTTCGAGGCGACGGCGCGCGGGCTCTACGCCGCGAATCTCGAGCTCCGGACCGCGAACCGGATCACCGTGCGCCTCGCCGAGTTTCCGGCCCGGGCGTTCTACGAGCTGGAACGGAAGGCGAAGCGGGTGCCGTGGGAGTCGGTGGTGACCCCCGGCATGCCGGTTCGGTTCCGGGTGACCAGCAGGAAGTCGAAGCTCTACCATCTCGGCGGGATCGAGGAGAGGCTGTTGAACTGCGTCAACGGTCAACAGTCAACGGTCAACGGGAAAAGCCCCGACGACGAGCATGACGACGATGAGCCGGCTCCCGCCTCGGCGGAACAGCTGTTCATCGTCCGGGTCTTCCGCGACGTGCTCACCATCAGCGCCGACAGCTCGGGCGCGCTGCTGCACCGGCGCGGGTATCGCCTCGCCGCGGCGAAGGCCCCTCTCCGCGAGACGCTGGCCGCCGCCATGCTCCTGGGCGCGGGCTATGTCGCCAGCGCGCCGCTCCTGGACCCGTTCTGCGGCGCGGGGACGATCCCGATCGAGGCGGCGCTGCTGGCGCGGCGGATCGCGCCCGGGCTCCGGCGCAGGTTCGCGTTCGAGCACTGGCCGTCGTTCGATCCGGACGCATGGCGAGGGGTGAAGGCGGAGGCGGAGGCGCGCGTGCTGCCCCGCGTGCCGGCGCCGATCGCCGGGAGCGACCGCGATGCGGGGGCCATCGAGGCGGCCTGCGCCAACGCGGCGCGCGCCGGCGTCCAGGCGAACATCGTGTTCCAGCGGACCGCCCTTTCGAACATCGAGCCGTCGGCAGGCCCGGGCTTCCTCATCACCAATCCGCCATTCGGCGCCCGCGTGGGCGAGCGCCGCGAGCTCCGCGACCTCTTCGCGCGTCTCGGCCAGCTCGCGCGCCGGCGGTGTCCGGGCTGGACGGTCGCGATCCTCTCGGCGCACGCCGAGCACGCCCGCGCCACGGGCCTGCCGCTCGAGCCCGTGTGGAGCTCGACCACCGGGGGACTTCGGGTGCGGCTCGTGACGGGGCGGGTTCCGGCGCTATAATGGAGCCTCGAGGCATGCCGGCCAGTACTCACCCAGCAGCTCCCTCGCCTATGCGGCTCCCGATGTCATACTTCCGCTCGAGCCCCGCCACAGCGTTCGCCTGGCTGATAGCAGTGGCGCCCCTCGCCGCCGCCGCTGCGCAGACCTCGCGCGCCCCCGCCGCGCGAGCCGCCGCCGCCCCCGCGCTCGTGGGCCGCTGGGACCTCACCATTCGCGCCGACTCAACCTCGTTCCCCGGCTGGCTCGAGGTGCGAAGGGATGGGAGCGGGTTTGGGGGTCGGCTGCAATGGGGCTGGGGCCACGCGACCCCCATCGCCGCGATCACGGTGGCCGGCGATAGCTTCGCCTTCACCTGGCCCAACGAGGAGGCCCCCAGGGAGCCAGCCTCCCGCGCGCGCGGCCGGGTGACCCGTGGCACCGGCCGCACGCTCTCGGCCTTACTCGTGGGTGGCGATGACAAGCAATATGCGCTCACGGGGACCCGCGCTCCCTCGCTCGCCAGGACGCCCGCGGACACGGCCGGCTGGAGCGCGCCCGCGGACCTCCTCGCCGGCGGGCTCGGCGGCTGGCACCCCCGCGGCGAGAAGAACGGGTGGACGGTCGAGAACGGCGTGCTCAGCAACACGCTTCCGAGCAGCGATCTGATCAGCGGGGGCAGATTCACCGACTTCAAGCTCCACGTCGAGGTGAACGTGCCGAAGGACGGCAACAGCGGGATCTACCTGCGCGGCCGGGACGAGGTGCAGGTGCTGGATTCTTACGGCAAGCCGCCCGGCAGCCGCGAGATGGGCGGGATCTACGGCCAGCTAACGCCGTCGCGCAACGCCGCCAAGCCAGCCGGGGAGTGGCAGAGCTACGACATCACGCTGGTGGGCCGCCGGGTGAAGGTGGTGCTCAACGGCGTCACCATCATCAACTGGGCGGAGATCCCGGGGATCACCGGAGGCGCGCTCGACAGCGACGAGGGCGCGCCCGGGCCGATCATGCTGCAGGGGGATCATACGGCCGTGCGGTATCGGAATATCGTTGTGACTCCGGCGCAAAGACGAAAGGGAGGCGCAACGACGCAAAGACGCAAGGTGAGGGAGACGGAAAAACGGAAAGTGGGCAGGTTGGGCGGCGGCAGTCCACCCCGGTGCCGTAGCGGCCGGCGCCCTAGAGATCTCCCGGTACCGGGATGGTCTGCCCGGTCACGATCGCCTGGTTGGCGAGGACGCCGAGTGCGGTGGCGCGGAGGCCGTCGCGCGCGGTGCAGGTGATCGGGGCCCCCTCCGCCACGCTCCGGAGGAAATCTCCCAGCGCGTAGTAGAGCGATGAATAGGGGAGCCCGACGCCCTTCTTGAGCGCGCCCTGCGCCGCGAGCTTGGTCGCATCCGCGATGAGCACGATCCCCTCGTCGTTGAAGAACTGCTGCCGGGTGGCGTAGACCTCCCAACCCTGGGTCGGCGCGTCCGCTTCCTTGAACATCCAGCCGAGGCTCCAGGCCAGCCGGATGGCCGAGTTGGTGCCGTGGAGCACCTCGAACTGCCCGCCGTAGGAGTTGGCGAGCGTGGCCTCGTAGTCGAGCCCGACTCCGTCGTCCCAGAGGAGGGTCGCGTGGATAGTGTCGGCCACCTTGCGGCCGTCGGCGTGGAGCCGGATGCTGCCGCGCCCGGTAACCGAAGCGGGGAGCCTTCCACGGAACCATGAGAACACGTCGAACTGCTGCGCGCCAATCTCCCCCGCGAGCCCGATGCTCACCGCGGGGTCGAGCCGCCAGTTGACCGCCGGTCCGGTGCCGGGCTCGGTGGCGGGGAAGCGCCAGGAAGTCTTGCGGTGATACTGAGCGTAGAGGGAAACGAGGTCCCGCACCGCGCCGGAGCGGAAGAAGCTCCGCGCCAGCTGGTAGACCGGATTGGAGCGAGCCTGGAATCCCGCTTGAAAGACCCTTCGAGCCGGCGGGGTCTCCGCCGCCTCTGCGGCGGCGACGATGGCGCGCGCCTCGTCGAGGGTGTGAGCGAGCGGCGCCTCGCAGTACACGTGGCGACCGGCCTGGAGGCAGTCGGCGACGATCGCGCGGTGGAGGTGGGTCGGCGTCGCGACGATCAGCGCCGTGAGGTCCTTCCGCTTCTCCAGGAGCGCGCGGTGGTCGGCGAACCCCTCAGCGCCGGCCGCCCGCGAGAGGCCCGCGGTGAGCCGACCCGGGCTGCTGTCGCAGAGCGCCCTCACCTCCGCCCCCGCGATCTGCTGCAGCTCCTGGACGATCTGGCGCCCCTGCCGCCCCGCGCCGATCACCCCGACTTTGAGCGGCGCTCCCGCTGCGGTCCGGATCCGCCGGGGGCCGGCGAGCTCGAGATGGGGCAGCAGCGCGACGCCGGCGAGGCTGCCGGTGGTGCTGACGAGGAAGCTGCGGCGGGAGGGCACGGGCCAGTGGGCAGTGAGCGGTGGGCAGAGAGCAGTGCCCCGCTACGGGTGATCGGGACTCATGATTCGATCCAAGTCCGCCAGTCGGGGCCCAGCGCCGCCGGGCGTTTCCCGGTGACCAGGAGCGCCGTGCTCCAGGCGTCCGCCAGCCGGGCGCTCGGTCCGACCACCGCGACGCGCCGCGCCCCCCCCTCCCCGCCCGCGAGCGGCCGGCCGGTCCGCGGGTCCATCGTCGGATGCGGGTTCCCCTTCCACACCGCGGAGATCGAGAGCGCTTCATCGCGCAGCGTCACGGTGGGCGCGCCCGCTCCGCGCCCCAGCGCAACCCGCCACCCGAGGGCCGGCTCGCCTGCGCTCACCAACGGCGGGCCGATGCCGACCGCGCTGCTGGTGCCCCCGTGAAGGAACGCGGCGGTGACGCCCGCCCGGCGCAGCACCGCGGCCGCGAGGTCGAGCGCGTGGCCCTTGGCGATGCCCCCGAAATCCAGCACCACGTCCCGAACGGCGAGCCGCACCGTCCGCGACACCGGGTCGAGCACGATCGCGTCCATCCGGCACCGGGGAACGGTCAGGTCGAACGCTCCGCCCGAGACGCGCCACACCGCCAGCGCGTCGGCCAGGAGTGCGAATGTATCGGCGTCGAGCGGGACCGGCCCGCCCGCCCTGCATCGCGCCAAGTGGGCGGGGAGCCCGCTCGGCTCGAACCGGGTGAGGCGGCGGTGGCAGGACTCGATCTCCTCCAGCGCCGCTTCGCCCGCGGCGCGGTGCCGCTCGGGGGACGCATCCGCGAGCACCAGCTCGAAGCGGGTGCCCATCGCGAGGGTGGCGAGCCGGAGCGGAGCCGGCGCGGGAATCCGGCGATGCAGGGTCCGGGGCGCGGGTACGGGAGCAGCGCTCAGAGCTTCCGGACCTTCCGGCCGGCGGGGTCGAACGAGAACGCGGCGCCCTCCCACATCGAGCGGCTGGCGAGCTCGACGATGACCATCACTTTGGCGGCCAGCTCCACCGGGCTTGGGCTTGGCCCCCGGGACCGGATCGCGTCGAGCCAGCGGCGGCGGAGCTCGTCCTGGTCGTCGCCGTGGTCCTCGCCGTCCACGATCCGCTCTTCCACCTCGTTGGCGAAGAGCTGCTC
>DASYRI010000090.1:0-3709 GCA_036004545.1 Gemmatimonadales bacterium | reverse complement strand
GAGGCGTCGTTGACCAGGTACCGGGTGGGGAAGTTGTCGCTGCCGTCAACCGCGAAGTCGTAGGCCCCGAGCAGGTCGAGGGCATTCTCCGAGGTGAGCCGCACCGGGTGCGGCTCGATCGTCACGTGGGGATTGAGATCGTTCAGCCGCGCGCGGGCCGATTCGGTCTTGGCGGTGCCGACGGTGCTGGTCCCGTGGAGGACCTGGCGCTGGAGATTGCTGAGCTCGACGGCATCACCGTCCACCACGCCGAGCGTCCCGACTCCCGCGGCGGCGAGGTAGAGCGCCGCCGGGGAGCCGAGGCCCCCGGCACCCACCAGCAGCACCCGCGCCCCGGCGAGGCGCTCCTGCCCCGCCCCGGCGACCTCGGACAGGGTCAAGTGGCGGGCGTAGCGGACGAGCTCGGCGGGAGAGAGGCTCACGGGGGTAGCGTCAACGGTCGACGGTCAACTGGACAAGCCGGAGCCGGTCTACTCGGGCGAGAGGGTGAGCGGCACCAGCTCCGGCGACGTCGGCTGCTCCTTGAGCAGGTCGGCGAGCGAGATGCTGGAGAGCAGGTCGTCCACCCGCCGCTGGAGCGCGTGCCAGACCGGGCGGATCGAGCAGCCACTCGAGGGACTGCAGCGCTCGGCGTCCACCGGGTGCGTCTCGCAGTTGACCTCGAAGGTCTGGTGCTCCGAGGCCGCCATGACGTCGCGCACCGTGATCGCCTGGGGCTCACGCGCCAGGTAGTAGCCGCCCCGCGCGCCCCGGACGCTTTCCACCAGGCCGGCCCGGCGCAGCCGAAGGAGGATCTGCTCGACGTAATCGGCGGGCAGCCGCTCCATCAGGGCAAGCTCGCGGGCCGCGATCGGCTCGCCGCCGGTACCCCCCCGCCGCGCCAGGTGCAGGGAAATGATCAGGCTGTATTCCGTCCAGGTGGTGACGCGCATGGGAGGAATATCCCTCCGCCGGCGGGGCGGGACAAGCTGTGCCCGGAAGGATAGCTTGAAAGACCATGAACTTCCGGCCGGCGCTCGGGTTCCTCCTGCTCACTGGTCCGTTCCGGCCGGCCCAGGGGCAGCTCCCGGTCCATGCTCCGGGCGGCACGCTCGCGGGCCTGATCCAGGATAGCGTCACGGGGCTCCCGGTCGGCTATGCCCTGGTCATCCTGGTGGACAAGGACCAGCGGATCTTCGCCAGGGAAAGCGGCCGGTTCACCCTTACGGGGCTCTCCTCCGGCACGGCCGTCCTCCGGGTGCAGCAGATCGGTTACCGGGCGGTGACGCTGACGCTGAGCGTCGAAACCCGCCCGGAGCCCGGTGCCGGCGGTCCCGGCCTGGTGGTGTCCCTGGAGCGGCAGCCCTTCGTTCTCCCCCAGATCGTCGTGGAGGGGGCCGCCTGCGCCGGCGCCGAGCTCGGCGCCGATGAGACCGGCACCGTTCTCGATGAGGCGTTTCGGAACGCGGAGCGGCTGCTCACCCTCGAGCGGGCCTATCCGTTCCAGGTCGCCTACCAGAAGATCATCACGCTGTTCGACACCAGCTCCGCGCGTGCCGGTGGCCGGGTGGACACGCTTCGATACGACAGCAGGTATCGACGCTACCGTCGCGGCGAGGTCCTGGTCCGCTCGAAGACGTGGAGCGGACAGCTCGAGCAAGCCAATTACTTCTCAGTTTCCGATATGGCGGGCAGGGAGTTTCGTACCTCGCACTGTTTCTGGTACGCCGGCCGCGACAGCCTGGAAGGGTTTCAGGGTTACCGGATCGCCTTCGCCCCGACTGAGGAGACGAAAAGTGTGGATTGGGCGGGCTCTCTCCTGATTGATTCGGCGACGATGACCCTTCTGCAGTCCGAGGCTCACCTCGTCAACCTGCCGAGCAAGGGCAGCACTTTCCGCTCGGCCGCCTGCACCTGGCTCTACAAGCAGCTCCTGCCGACCCTGGTCCTCGAGTTCCAGGCCCGCTGCGTCATCGCCAATGCCGGGACCGGTCCGCTGGCCTACACGGTCGAGCGCTGGTTGCTCATCGACCACAGGTTCTTCGGCAAGCGCCCGGACGCGCCCGATCCGCCGAAGTGATTCCCGCGACCGCCCCCTGAAAACCATCCGCCCGCCGGATCCTCACGGACCCGGCGGGCGGATGATCAACCAGCGCGGCGGGTCTACTGCCCGACCTCGACCGAGCAACCCGGGAGGGTGGCGGCGTCGCTGCGCGCCAGGCACTCGTTGGTCGGAAACGGCATCTTGCTGAAAAACTTGCCCCCCGTCACCATGCGCGGTAGCGTGGTCAGCTTGTTGTAGTGACGGTAATCGATCCAGCTGTGCCCTCCCTCCCAGAGTAGCGAATACCGCTTGTTGTAGAGCAGCTCGTCGAGCAGCGCGCTCGCACTGACCACACCGGCGTATGCCGGCAGCCCGCCGGCGTTCTGCCGGATGAAGTTGATGTCCAGAAGCGCCTGCGCGAGGTTCCCCGCTCCGAGGTTCGCCTCGGCCCGCAGCAGGATCAACTCCTCGTTCCGAATGATCGCCACCGGGGTCGAGTTGGTCGGATAGATCTTGAAGTGCTGGTCCGAAGTGATGCTCACGCCCCCGGCGCTGCCGGTTCCTGATGCCCCGGCTTCGATCTTGTCGGTGACTCGCCTGTCGGGCGCCCCCCCGACCCGGAGCTGGGCCGAGCTGATGAGGCTCGGGTTGGCCCGCACCACCGGCGTTCCCTCGAGGATGTTGTTGGTCAGGTCGCCGGAGCCGGTGCTGTAGACGTGGTAGGCGCCGAGGGTCAGCGGGGCGCCGGTATTGAGGAACGATTGCCCGAGCGCCGTGAGCGCCGTGGTGAACTCGTCGTTGTACACCGCCGCGCGCGCCCGGATGGCGCGGTTCACCTTGAGGAAGGTGGCAGGGGTATCGAAGCCGGCAAACCCGACGCCCAGCGCAAACGAGAACGCCGCGCCCGCGGCGCCGAGGTGAGTGCTGGCCTCATCCAGGAGGGTGGCGATCCTGGCGTACACGTTGGCCTTGGCGGCGATCGGGCCCGGCGCCCCGGTGGGATCGGCGGGCACGTCGATCACCGCGCCGTTGGCGTCGCGAGTGGCGATCACCCGAAGGAGCTCCACGGCCTGGATCGTCTTGGCGAAGCCTCGGAGCCCCTCCTTCTGGGCATCGGTGAGCCCCGCCACCTTGTCCGTGGCGTTGAGCACGATCACTGTGTTCCGGATGTTGGCGTACCGCGCGGCCCAGAAGTTGGCCCCGAACGCGCCCGAGCCGGGATCCAGCGGACCCTGGATCAGCTCCTGGACGTAGCGGGGGTCGGAGACGGTGTTGAGGTTGAACCCTTCCCGCCCCAGGGCGCCGAGAATTGTGATCCACCCGTTCGGCTCGGCGATGCCGACCCGGAGGCCGATCAGGAGCCCGGTCGCCGCGACGTTCAGCGCCGCCGGCGTGGGGGATTCCTGGAGGCCCTCGAGGCCCGGGTTGTTGAGATCGCCGACGTCGAGCGAGTTGCAAGCCGCGAGCGTGATCACGCCAAGGGCGGCGGCCGCGATTCGCGATGTCCGTGTCATGGCAGGCATCCTCCCGGCCCTCAGAGCCCGAGGTTGATGGTGAAGAAGAAGCTCCGGCTCGGCGGATACGGCGTCACGTCGATGTTCCGGGCGATCGGCTGATTGCCGAAGTTGCTCACCTCCGGGTCGAACCCCTTGTACGGAGTCGCCACCCAGAAGAGGTTTCGCGCGC
>DASYRI010000089.1:0-13992 GCA_036004545.1 Gemmatimonadales bacterium | reverse complement strand
TGCCGGAGTCGATCAGCCACGAGGGCTACTCCGCCAAGCCGATGCACTCCTACTGGGACGACTTCTTCGCGCTCAGGGGCCTGAAGGACGGAGCCGCCATGGCCGCGGTGCTGGACCGAACCGCCGACGAGACCCGGATCGCGGCGATCCGCGACGAATTCGCGACCGACCTCTTCGCGTCCGTCGCCGCGGCGATGGCGAAGCACGGCATCGACTACATCCCCGGCGCCGCCGACCTCGGCGATTTCGACGCGACCTCGACCACCATCGCGATAGCGCCGGGAGGCGAGCTGGAACGCCTTCCTCGGGAAGCCCTCCAGCGCACCTTCGAGCGCTACTGGGCGGCCGCCTCGGTTCGCCACGACGACACCACGCACTGGGAGGCCTACACCCCCTATGAGCTTCGCGCGGTGGGCACCCTGCTCCGGCTCGGCTGGAAGGATCGCGCCCTCGCCCTCCTCGACGGATTCCTGAGGGACCAGGAGCCGCCGGGGTGGAACCAGTGGCCGGAGGTGGTCTGGAGGAACCGCCGTGCCCCCAAGTTCATCGGCGACCTGCCCCACACCTGGGTCGGCTCCGACTTCCTGCGCTCCGCCGCGGATCTGTTCGTTTACGAGCGCGAGGCCGACAGCGCACTGGTCATCGGCGCGGGGATTCCGGACGCGTGGCTCACCGAGAGCGGCGCAGAGGTGCGCGGCCTGAGCACCTGGTGGGGCCGGCTCTCCTACACCGCGCGGCGGGACAGCGCCGGCCGCACCGTGACGATCGAGGCCGGGGTGCGGGTGCCGTCGGGCGGGCTGGTCGTATTCCCCCCGGGGAGCCGGCCGGTGGAGCGCGTCGCCGTGGATGGCACGCCGGCCGAGCCGGCGCCCGACGGCAGCGTCGTGGTGCGCCGGGTACCCGCGCGCGTCACCTTCCGGCCGTGACCGCCGGCCGTCGGCCCCGACCTGGGCCGGTGCTACCGGTCCAGCGCCTCGCCGTGAGAGCGGATCACCTCGCCGTAGAACCGGGCGCTCGACTTGGGCGTACGCTTCTGGGTGCCGAAATCAACGTGGTAGAGGCCGAACCGCTTGGAGTAGCCGTGGCCCCACTCGAAGTTGTCGAGCAGCGACCAGGCGAAGTACCCGCGCAGGTCCACCCCCAGCTCGACGGCGGCGTGCGCCGCGCGCAGGTGGTCGCGGTAGTACGCCACCCGGAGGGGATCGTCGAGCCCGCCGCCGGTCACCGGCGGATCGTCGAACGCCGCCCCGTTCTCGGTGATGTAGAGCGGCACCCCACCGTAGCGATCGCGAACCCAGGCGAGCACGTCGGTGAGCGCGGGGGAGTAGACTTCCCAGTCAAGCGCGGTGTAGGTATGGCCCTCCTGCCGCACCGTGGCCGCGCGCACCGGCGCCGTTCCGGGGTCGTGGCGGGTCACCCCGCGGGTGTAGTAGTTGACGCCGAGCCAGTCGAGCGGCTGGCGGATCAGGCTGAAGTCGTCGTCAGGAAACGCGAACCGTCCCGCGCCGTAGATCTCGTCGAGCTCGGCCGGGTAGCGGCCGAAGAACACCGGATCGAGGAACTGGCGGTTCATGAACCCGTCGGCGCGCCGGGTGGCCGCCAGATCGGCCGGAGCGTCCGAAGCGGCGTACTTGGGCTCCAGGTTCACCACCAGCCCCGCCTGGCGGACGCCCGCGGCGCGCAGCGCCTGCAACCCGGCGCCGTGGGCCCGGAGCAGGTTGTGCGCGGCGAGCGCAGCCTCGCCGGGATCGCTCCTGCCGGGCGCGTGGGCGCCGGTGAGATACCCGGCGACCGCGATGACCCACGGCTCGTTGAGCGTGGCCCAGAGCGACACCCGGTCGCCCAGCGCTCCGGCCATCACGGCGGCGTAGTCGGCGAACCAGGCCGCGACGTCGCGGTTGAGCCAGCCGCCCCAGTCGTCCAGCGCGGCGGGGAGATCCCAGTGGTAGAGCGTGACGCAGGGCGCGATGCCGCGCTCGAGCAGCGCGTCCACCAGCCGGTCGTAGAAGCCCACGCCGTTCGGGTTCACGGGACCGATCCCCTGGGGCAGGACCCGCGCCCATGCGATGCTGAACCGGTACGCCGACACGCCGAGCTCGGCCAGGAGGCCCACGTCGGCGGCGAAGCGGCGGTAATGGTCGCAGGCGACGTCGCCGGTATCGCCGTTGGTGGTGCGCCCCGGCTGGTGGGAGAAGCGGTGCCAGATGCTGGGCCCCGCCCCGTCGGCGAGGGGCGAGCCCTCGATCTGGTAGGCGGAGGTGGCGGCCCCCCAGAGGAAGCCCTCGGGGAAGCGAATCGTCTCAGGCATCGGAGAAGGACACCTCGATGGCCGGCGTGACGCTCGAAGGGGTGCGAAAGATATACGAGGAGAAGGGCGCCGTTCACGTCGCGGTGCACGGGATTGACCTGGCCATCGGGGACGGCGAGTTCGTGGTGCTGGTGGGCCCCTCGGGCTGCGGCAAGAGCACCACCCTCCGCATGGTGGCCGGGCTCGAGAGCGTGAGCGCCGGCACGATCCGGATCGGCGCCCGGGTCGTGAACGACGTCGCCGCCCGCGACCGCGACATCGCCATGGTCTTCCAGAACTACGCGCTCTATCCCCACATGACGGTCTACCAGAACCTCGCCTTCGCGCTCCGGCTCCGGAAGGAGCCGGCCGCGGCGATCGACGCGCGGGTGCGCGCCGCGGCGGAGATGCTGGGCATCGAGCCGCTCCTCGCGCGGAAGCCCCGCCAGCTCTCCGGCGGGCAGCGCCAGCGGGTGGCGGTGGGCCGCGCCATCGTCCGCCAGCCGCAGGTGTTCCTCTTCGACGAGCCGCTCTCCAATCTGGACGCCAAGCTCCGGGTCCAGATGCGGCGCGATCTCGCCGCCCTCCGCCGCCGGCTCGGTACCACGACCATCTACGTCACCCACGATCAGGTCGAGGCGATGACCCTGGGCGACCGGATCGTGGTGATGAAGGACGGCAAGGTCCAGCAGGTGGGTGCGCCGCTCGACGTCTATCGCCGCCCGGCCAACTCTTTTGTCGCCGGCTTCCTGGGGAGCCCGCCGATGAACCAGGTGGCGGGGCGGGTGATGCAGGCCGATGGCAGCTGGTTCGAGGCCGACGGAGGCGGCTTCCGGCTCCGCCTCCCCGACGGCCCGGCTACGGCGGGGATCCCGGCCGGCCGGCCGGTGCTGCTCGGGATCCGGCCGGAGGATCTGCATCCGGCCCGGGGGCCCGCGGGATTCGAGGCGGTCGTCGAAGAGATCGAGCCCCTCGGCCACGAGGCGCTGGTGTCGATGCGGGCCGGCGGCACCTCGCTCACGCTCCGCGGCGAGGCCGGGCTCACGGCCCGGCTCGGGCAACCGATGCTCTGCACCGTCGAGCCCGGCGGCCTGCATTGGTTCGATCCCGACACCGGCAACCGGATCGGGCCCTGAAACGCAACGGAGGAGCGGGTTTGGGCGTCTAGATCGGATGAGGGCGCGATACTTGCGCTGAGGGCTCATACCTTCTCCACCCCGGACCGGTGACTCCAATGCGTCTCGCTCGCCTCCAACTCGCGCGGTGGACGCTGCTCGCGCTGGGCGTGCTCGTGGCTGGAAGCGGCTGGATGCTCCGGCCGGAGATGCTCCGAAGCCTGCGCGGAGAGCGGACCGACAACGAACGCCTGGTGGCGGACGTGCTCGCGATCATTCGCCAGCACTACGCCGATTCGCTGCCGGACGAGGAGCTCGGGCTCCGCGCCGTGGAAGGCATCCTGCGCAACCTCCCCGACACCTACTCGTCGCTCATGCTGGACCACGACCTGCGCGGCTATCGCGACCTGCTCGCGGGCACTTCGGGGGCGGTCGGGGTCCGGCTGCTCGACGGCCCGCTCGGCCTGACCGTGGCGGAGGTCGCGCCGGGCTCCCCGGCCGACGCGAAGAGGATCCGGATGGGGCAGCGGGTGCTCGCCATCGAGGATGCGAGCGTGGCCGGCTGGTCCGCCCTGCGGGGCGAGCAGGCGCTCCGCGGCGAGCCCGGCTCGGTGCTCCGGCTCCGGGTGCGGAGCCCCGGCTCGGCGGAGGCGCCGACCATCGCGATCCGCCGGGAGCGGTTCCGCAGCCTCGCCCCGATGGTGCGCGCGCTCGCTCCGGGCGTCGGGTACATCCGCCTGGGGACAGTAACCCGCGGCGCGACCCGCTCGCTGGAGGGCGCGGTCACCCGGATGGTTCGCGAGGGCGCCCACGGGATAGTGCTCGACCTGCGCGACAATCCCGGGGGCCTGCTCGATGAGGCGACCGCGCTGCTCGACCTGTTCCTGAATCGCGGCATGCGGCTCGGGACGGTGGCGGGGCGGTCCGCGGTAGGATCCCGGGCCATCGTGTCGGGCTCCCGGGAACGCTGGCCGGGGCTCCGCGTGGTGGTGCTGGTGAACCCGGCGACCGCGAGCGCGGCCGAGATCATCGCGGCGGGCCTCAAGGAGAATCGCCGCGCCACGATCGTCGGCGAGCACACCTTCGGCAAGGGATTCGTGCAGAGCACCGTCCGGCTCGGGCCGAACCTGGCGGTCAGGATCAGCACCGCGCGGTGGCTCACGCCCGGCGGCCGGCGGCTCGACCGCTCCAGCGCCGGCCCGGGGGGTGTCGAGCCGGACCTCGTGGTGCCGCCGTGGCACTCGAGCCCGGGGGATGACTCCCTGGGCGTGCTGATCGGTCCCCGCGGCGACGAGTTCCGGCTCGGACTCGAGCGCGCCCTGGCGCGCCGGGAGTGGACCCCGCCCGCGCCGGCGGATACCATGCCGTCGCCAGAAGCCGGTTATCGCAGGCTCGCCAAGCGGCTCCGCGTCGCCGGCTTTACCGTGACCCCGAGGCAGCTCGCTGCCGCCGCCGGGCTGCTCCGCCAGGAATACGCCGTGCTCGCGGCGGCCCGGAGCGAGCACCCCGACGCCCGGCCCTCCGGGGGCGGAGGGGGGGGAGCCGGGGCGGACAGGCAGCTGCTCGCCGCCATGAGGTATCTGGAATTGCCGGTGGCCGGCGGCGCGCCGCCTGTGCGCTGAGGCTCAGCGAGGCATCGCGATTTCCGGGCGCCGAGCCGGAACCTTCGCTTCCGAGTGCCCGCGGACGACCGCGGCGATCAGCGGCGCGGGATCGAATCGCACCGGGTCGGTGCACGGCAACCCGGTCTCGCGGGTCGCCGCCTCGCACGCGGCGCGGGCGGCCCTCTCATCGAGATCGTAGGTATTCATCGAGATCGCGATCACCCGGGTCGGGTGCACCGCCGACCCGATGAGCTCGTACATCGTGACGTAATCCTTGAGCGGCGGGATGCGAAGCCACGGCTCGCCGCGGTACTCGCCGATGAACTCCCGCGACGCCTGGTGGCAGAGAATGAGCGCGTCGGGACAGGAGCCGTGGAGGAGGCCCAGCGTCACCCCGGAGTAGCCCGGGTGATTGATGCTGCCCTGCCCCTCCACCAGCACCACATCGGCGTCGGGTGCCGCCTTGAGGACCAGCTCTTCGGCGGCCCCGGCTATGAAATCCGCGACCACCGCGTCCACCGCCGTGCCCCAGCCCTCGATGAAGATCCCGGTCTGGCCGGTGGCGACGAACCGGGTGCGGAGCCCCACCGCCTCGAGCCCCCGCACCAGCTGAAGCATCCCCGTCATCTTGCCGACGTTGCAGTCGGTGCCCACCGAGTGCACCACGTACGCGTCCACCAGCCGCGCCAGCCCCGCCGCGACCGGCAGGTTGGGCGGCGGCCGGCGGACGTCGAGGATCCTGCGACCGTTTACCTTCGCCCGCTCGACCAGCAGCGGATCGTCCGAGAGAAAGGTGTGCAGCCCGCTCCAGAGATCGCACCCGGCGTCGAGGGCCAGCGCGAGCCAGCCTCGCCATTCGTCCGGCAGCCGTCCGCCGGAGGGGGCGATGCCGATCAGCACGGCCGTGGGCTTGCGAGCCAACCCCTCGGCCATCGAGCCCAGGACCGGAATGGCCCCGCCGAAGCCCAGCACGTCCTGCACGGTCTTCCCCGCCGCCACCCGGTCCACCACGCCCACCACCTGATCGGGCAGGTAGCGGATGACCGAGTTCGCGGTCTTGGACGTCATCGGCGAGAAGTCGCCGTCGGCGAGGATGAGGAATCTGGGTTGGGAGGACATCCTGTCAGGGGGCGGGGGTTGGGAGTTGGGGGTTAGGGGTTAGGGAAACTAACAAGGCGGCCCGGGGATGTCCCCCGGGCCGCACCTGACCCCCAATACCTAACCCCTGACCCCTAAGTTTTCTTATCCGGATTCTCCAGCAGCTCCGCGTCGTGCACCGGCTCCCCGGTCGGCTCGCCGCCCTTGCCGAGCTGGCGGCTGTCCGCAGCCCCCCCCGCGGGGAGCAACCCCATCTTGGCCTTGAGCTCGAGGAGCTGCTGATCGGCGGTCCCCTTGTACTCGAGCTTCTTGAACTGCTCCATCAGATCGTCGGACTGGAACTCGGCCTGGATCTCGGCGGCGGCGAGAGCCTTCCGCTCGATCGCCTCGATCTTCTCGGCCATCCGGTCGAACGACTCGAAGGCGCTCTTGTCGTTCATGCCGGACATCGTCTCCTGGATCCGCTGCTGGGCCTGGGCCCGCTTGGCCCGCGCCACCAGGATGTTCTTCTTCCGCTTGGCTTCCTCGATCTTGTCGTTGAGCTGGCGGAGCTGTCCCTTGAGACTCTCGGTGTCGGCCTTGTGCTTGACCCAGGTCTCGTGGAGCTGCTGGGCCCCCTGCAGCGCCTCGTTGTAGCGCAGCAGCGCCTGGGTGGCGAGGTCGTCCCGCCCCTCCTGGACCGCGAGCATCGCCCGGCGTTCCCAGTCCTCCGCCTGCTTCTTGAGCGCCTCGGCGTCGGACTGGAGCTTCTTCTCGTCCGCGATCGCCGCGGCGGCCTCCTGCTTCGCCCGGGCCAGATTGGACTTCATGTCCAGGATCAGCTGGTTGAGCATCTTCTCCGGGTTTTCGGCCCGGGAGATGAGGTCATTGAGGTTCGACCGGAGCATGGTGGACAAGCGTTCGAAGATGCCCATCGGCGCTTACCTTTCGCGGTACGGCGCGAGCGCGCTGAGGTGCGAGGCGAGCGCCATGGTCATGGAATCGAAGCTCGCCTCGAACTCGGAATAGTCGAGATCGGCCAGCTCGAGCGCGTCGGTGAGGACGACGTGGTCGCCTTCGAGGCCGTAGGATCCGTGAATCAGGTCGCGGGCGTTGAATTCCAGGAGCTGGCGGTAGAGACCGCTCCGCTTGTCGTCACTCGCCGGCGGCTCCATCACCCGCACCCGGAGCACCACGACGGGCGGGGCATAGTGGACCACGACCTCCGCGCCCGACTGGGTGCGGACCCGCCAGAGGCCCGGCTCGAGCTCGGCCGACTCGACCGTGCCGCCTTCGAGCCGGTCAATGAACGACTGGATGTCCTCGCGCGTCAGCATTGCGGTCTCAGTCTCCCGGCCGGCGCGGAAGGACTCCGCCGGCCCGTGAAATCTATCTCCCTTGAGAGCTCCGCCGCCACGCGGCGGGGGGGTCACTGCTCCGGCGGCCGGGACTGGCTGGCGAGGAGCCGCTCGGAAAAATCCACCCGCTCCTCCAGCTCCTGCACCCGGTTCCGCAGGTCGTCCACCTCGGTGAGGAGCTGCCCGGTGACCAGATCGGACGCGGGGTCGCTCGCGGGGGCCTGCCCGAGCAGCGCCCTGCCGAACGGGCCGCGCAGCGCGAGAGTCACGGCGAGCGAGCCCACGATCCCCACCGGGATCGCGAATCCCACGCCCAGCCTGGCGGCGAGGATGACGTAGCCGATCACGGCGACGAAGCCCACGGCGCCGAAGGTCCTCAACACCTCCGAAGCGGGATGCCGCTCCCTCACGGCGGGCTCCCCCGCGGGATCGCCTGCCGTTCGGCCGAGGTCTGCGCCAGCATCCGCTCGGCGAAGTCCAGCCGCTCCTCGAGCTCGGCCACCCGCGCGTGCGCCGCCTCGAGATCGGCCATCCGCTGCTCCAGCTCGGCGAGACGCTCGGCCGCCATTTCGCCGGTAGTGAGCCCGCGCCGGCCCCCCGACCGCAGCGCGAAGTAGCGGCGCACTCCCAGGACCAGCAGCGAGGCCGCGGCGATCATGGGCGCGACCTCGCTGGGGCCGCCCGAGGCCCGGAGGGACGCCATCAGCAACCCGGTCAGCGCCCCCTGGATGAGCAGGTCCACGCCGTCAATCCCGAACCGTTCCCGCCACCAGCTCATCGGGGCAGCTCCTTCGCGCTCTCGCCGCCCGTGGCGAATCGCGGCAGCTGCTTGGAGCTCTCCCCGCCCGCGGCGAGGAGACGCTCCGCGAAATCGAGTCGCTCCTCGAGCTCGACCATCCGCACTTCCTGGAACTCGAGCTCGGCCACCCGCCGCTCCAGCTCCGCCAGCCGCTCCGCCGCCATCTCTCCCGAGCTGAGGCCTATGCTCTCGGCGCGCCGGAGCGCGAATCGCCGCCGGATGGCGAGGACCACCAGGGAAGCGGTCGAGGCCATCGAGCACCCGATGATCGCGTCCTCCGTGCGGTTCGTCGCGGCGATCCAGAAGCCCACAATGGCGGTGACGCCCGCTTGAATCGCCAGGTCGAACCCGTCCAGGCCGAAGGTCGTCTTGAGGCTCACGGCGCGCCGCGCTCGGGGAGAAGGTCGACCTGACGCATCAGGGCTGGCCTCCGCGGGACAGCAAGTCCTGGTCCTTGCGCTGGGCCAGCAGTCGCTCCGCGAACTCGAGCCGCTCCTCCAGCTCCAGGACTCGCTGCCGGAGCGGATCGACCTCGGCGATCCGCTCGTGCA
Source organism: Gemmatimonadales bacterium (assembly GCA_036004545.1). Taxonomy (GTDB): domain Bacteria; phylum Gemmatimonadota; class Gemmatimonadetes; order Gemmatimonadales; family GWC2-71-9; genus JABFSM01. The sequence continues at coordinate 5,201 of DASYRI010000089.1, read as the reverse complement.
GCTGATCCACTTCCGCCTGGAGCTCCGGCGCCGCAGCCTTCCCCTCGAGCTTCCGAGCCCATGCCCGCGCGATCGGCCCGAACACCTTCATGAGCACGATCCCGGTCACCACGATGCCCAGAATCGTGAGAATCAGCTCATTCCGCTGGGCATTGAGGGCGATGATGTCCACAACGGGCGGGAACGGCGGCGTCTGCAGCGACATGATCACAAACCTGTCTCCCCTCCAGGCAGCTCGGCGACGCCCTTCCGTTCCGAGAGCAGGCGCTCGGCGAAATCCACCCGCTCCTGCAGATCCGTCACGTCGTGCCGAAGCTGATCCAGCTCGGCCAGCACTCCGGGGTCGGTCTCGCCGCCGCCGAGCGGCCGCGCGCCATGCCGGATCCGATCGGCGATCGCCTTCCCCACCGGGCTCAGCGACAGCAGGAAGACACTCCCCCCGCCGAAGATGAAGATGATCGCGAGTGCGCCTTCCCAATCCATGGTGTCAGGACCGTCCTTCGTCCGGGGCGCCGCCGGGCAGTCGCTCCGGCTCGTGTCGCCCGGCCAGCATCCGCTCCGCGAAGTCGAGCCGCTCCTCGCTCTCGCCGAGACGGTGTTCCAGCTCGGCGACCTGGTCCCGGAGTCCGAGGAGCTCCTCGCGCAGCTCGGGATCCGCGCCGCCCTTGCCGTGGAGCCGCCGCGCGAGGGCCTGCCCGATCGGGCTGTGGGCGACCTTGATGACGCCGATGGTGATCAGCACCATGCTCACGACGCCGGTCAGCATCCCCATGAGCGGGATGAATTCCGCTGGGCTCGGACCGGCGACTTGCAGCACCTCACCCCTCCTTCCGGCCGGCGGAGAGGAGCCGCTCGGTGAAGTCGAGCCGCTCCTGGGTCTCCGTCAGCTCGGCGCGCAGGGCCTCCACCTCGCCCCGGAGCTCCCGCACCTCGGCCTCGAGCCCGGGGGGCGCCGCGGAGCGCCCGGCGATCCGGTCCGCCAGGGCGCGGCCGATGTGGCTCCGGGAGAACACCACGAAGCCCCCGATCATCATTCCCAGGATGGGGATGAAGAGTGCCAGCAGTGACGCCGCCTGCGGATCCATCCTCACCTCGGAGTCTGCAACGGTGGAGTGGAGGGGCCGCCGGCTGTCGCTGGGCCTGCCCCGCTCCCCGGTATACGGTACAGCGTCTCGGGATGTTTCACAACGGAACAAGTCCCGTCAGGCGATCTCGACGGCCCGGATCTGGGTCAGCAGGACGGCGATCTCGGTGTCGTCGGCCCCCACCGGCCGGAGGAAGACCTCAAGGGCGGTCGGGTGGGTGTCCACGCTGGTCGGGATGCCCACGACTTCGTGATCGTCGGTGGTGGTGATTCGGACGACCTGTTCATGGCCGCCGGCGTAATCCAGCAGCTCCACGATCGCTTCGTATTTCATCCGCGCCTCGTGGTTGGAGGGACATAGGAATGTACCTCGGCGCGGGACGGCTGGCAGGTAGTAGCCGGCGATATCATTCCCCCCGGTCCGGCGGGCGGCGCGGACCGTTCCTTCGAGCCCCCGGCGGTGAAAATGCGCCTGGCCGATCTCTTCCGCACCTACCGCTGGGGCATCGCGCTGGCCCTGGGCCTGGTGGTGGTCGAGAACGTCGCCTGGATCGCGGAGCCGAGCCTGTTCGGCCCGGTGCTCGACGCGCTGATCTCGGTCGCGAACAAGGAGCCGCACGCCACCTTTGCGAGGCCGCTCGCGCTCTGGATTGCCGTCTTCCTCGTCAACTCGGTCACCGGCGCGCTGCGGCGGTCGGTGGACCCCCGCATCTACCTGCGCATCTACGCCGACATCGCCGCGCGGGTGATTGCAATCGCGCGGGAGAAGCAGCACCCGGTCTCGATCACCGCAGCCCGCGTGGAGCTCTCCCGGGAGTTCATCGGCTTCCTGGAGTACCGGGTTCCCGACATCCTCGAGCAAGGCATCTCGGTCGCCGGCGCCCTGGTCGGGCTCGCCTTCTTCGACTATCGGATCGCCCTGACCTGCGCCATCGTCCTCGCGCCGGTGATGGCCATTCAGCGGGTGTACTCCGGCCGAGTCCTGGCGCTCCAGAGGGACGTGCACGACCGGCTGGAGACGGCGTTCGACCGGTTCAAGGAACTGGATCCGGAGGAGGTGCGGAGCTACTACATGGGGGTGGCGAGGCCCCAGCAGCGGATCGCCAACTGGGGCGCGGCGTCGTTCGGGCTGATGCGGCTGGTGCTGCTCGCGGTGTTCCTGGTGGTGCTCTGGGTCTCGATCGACCTCGACGACTTCAGCACCGGCCAGCTCTATGCGATCGTAGCCTACCTCTGGACCTTCGTCACCTCGAGCGAGTACCTCCCCGAGCTGCTGGAGAGCTGGACCGGGATCCAGGACCTCACCCGGCGGCTCCGGCAGGAGGGGTAGCGCGGCGCTGGTCCGATGGGGGCTCTGGTCGGAGACCGCCGAAGAGCTCGGACAGGCGTAGCCCCAAGGCTTCTTCCCCCGCTGCCGGCCCGGCGCGCCTCGGCATCTACCCGCCAGCATTTCGGCACGCCGACCGCCTGGTAGAGACGCCGCCTGGTGTCACGGCCGGCACGCCGGAATACCGGGAGCTCTTGGTGCACGGTTTCGCAGCGGTTTCCGTCGGCCGGAAGCGCCCGGACCAGTTCGGCGGAGTCGAAGGACGCGGCGGAGGGCATGACGATAGTATCGTGTCGCCGGGGGAGAGGGCGCAAAAGGTGGCCATTCCCCACCCTATCCTGGATTGGGCGCGGCATTGTCCTCGAATCCATGCGCCCGCGGTCGGATTGACGCGCCACCCTCACCATCTCCGGTGAACCACGCCTGTCCAGTCTGGTGACAAGGGGGCCGGGTTCGTGTCGTGCCCGCTCGAGGCCGCACTCGCCGGCGCCGCGGCCGGCCCGGTGGCGGCCGAGTCCGTACCTAGCGGCCTCCAGGCCGGCACGCCGCCGCCGCCGTCGGGTGATCGGGCGATACCGCTCGCGTCGGAGGCGGTGCGGTCGCACCGGCGGCATGAGGGACCCGGGGGGGGGACCGCCTCCCGGATCGTTGAAGTTGGAGGCGGCGTGAAGGCGGAAGCGGCCCCCAGTGATCGCGGGCGAGCCCCCGGTTTCGTGCCCACCAGGATGGGGGGGTTCCCGCCTGGGCGCCCGTCACCTTGCGGGTCGGCACCTGGAACAGCGCCAAATCGTGGAGTCCGACGCCCCCCGGAAACACCGACCGCATGACGTTCAGCTACGAGCCAGGGAGGGTCGCCCGGCGCGGGGGATCAGGGAGACCCGCATTCCGTCCAAGGTGGTGAGCCGGATCCCGTTGGAAGAGGTGTGGGGGTGGGGGCGCCGGGCAATCGCGGCGGGCGTTCGCAACTCGCATCCGGATATCGCGGCGCGGGAATATCCGGGGCCGGCCGCCGCTTATCCTCGCAGCACATATGAGTCGGCCGGTGCCGGAACCGCGGCGGTGAAGCAGGGTTGGCGAGTCGGGGAAGCCGAGATGCCTTGCGGCCGTCGGCGGCAATATCTTCCTGGCATGGCATCAAGCAGTCGCCTAGCTTGCGCGACCCGCAGTCGATATGCTGGTTCGCAGACAAATGGCGTGCAGGTGAATTAGAAGTTAGGCAGCACGTTAGGAACACGCGACCAAATGGGGGTTCATGAGCCTCGAGCGACCCCAAAGGATTGTAGCCAAGGCGACCGCTGGTCTCTTCTTAGCGCTTGGGCTGGCATTCGCCGTGCAAAGCAGTCAAAAGACGACTCTCGCGAGCGCCCTGGTCGGAAGTGGGGTCCTCGTGTGCATCTTCCTCCTAACCTACGAGGGCCTTGCGCACGTTCTTGTCCGCGGTCTCTCCCGCATCCTCCCAAGACAATCCCTTCAAGCGAGCACCACCGCGCACATTCCGGACTCGCTGATCCAGGCCAGCTCCCCGCGCCCGTTCGGATTCCGCGACGGGCTCACCTGCCTTGGCCTCTTTGTTGTCGCTCAACTGTTCGTCTGGGTCATCACGGGGGCGCTTGCGGCACTCCACGCAGGATCCGGGGCACCTCCCGCCGCGATCGCGAGGGAAACGGTCCTTCTTGCCCCTGTTGCGCTGCCGCTCTCGCTCGCGCTTTCTGGAATGGCTCTGCTTCTCTGGTTTCGCCGCTACGTCCACAGGGCGGACTGGATCCTCCTGCGGCGAGATCTCGGTCTGTCCTGGGGCCGCGCTGCTAGCAATGGGGTCGCGATCATCGGAGGAGCAGGTCTTGCCGTCCTGCTCCTACTTCTCGGACCGCATCTAGCCGATCCTCGGGGAGTGCGCCCGGGCTTCGTCGGATCGTTGGCCATAACTCCCGGCCCCGGCCGCCTAGCATGGATCGTGACTGCGATAGCCTTGGCCCCGGTGATCGAGGAAATCCTGTTTCGGGGCGTGCTCTTGCACAGTTTTCGAACCGCGCTGCGCCTTCCGATCGCGGCCATCGCAACAGGGTTTCTATTCTGGCTATTCCACATTCCAGATGCGCTCGCTTGGTGGCCGGCTGCGGTCGCCATTGCGCTATTTGCAACATTGATCACCTTCATTCGGATTCGTTCTAATGCACTCGGACCCGCCATCTCCGGGCACTTCGCCTATAATGCCGTACTAGTGATTATGCTGTTCCGTGCTGCCTAACCCGCGCTTGCTGCTGCCGGGGGCCTGAGCGCGGCGGCCCCGCGCCGGATATGTTTGCTGGGACGGCGGGGGCCGCCGCAGGCCCCCGCAGCAGAAGCGCAGGGCGTTAGCCGGACGGGCACGACTGTCACCGCTCCGCCACCGTTTTGAAATCATTCGTTCACTGCTCCTCCATGTAGACAAGCCACCTTCATTCGAACCAACCAGCACCGAAGGCTCTATGAGGGTTCTGCCGCCATCCGGCCTGATCTTCGCCCTCCTTGCCGGAGTGCTCATCGCGATTCTTGGCATGATTGCCCCACCAGGCTCCTGGGTTGGCTACGTCGCGCCGCGAGCGGCCGCCGAGAACGCCGTTGCGCAAGCGGACCTGGTTCCGTATCAAATGGCCAACTTCGAAGGGGTCCCGGCGCTCGATGACGATGGGTGCCCAATGTCCGCTGTCCTGGGTTGGTCGCGTTTGATCAAGGCTCCCGATGCTTGGGCCAGCTTCGACTGGCTCCTCGGCTACGCAGCCACTCCAGCAGGACGGGTTCTAGCCCTAG
>DASYRI010000088.1:0-47326 GCA_036004545.1 Gemmatimonadales bacterium | reverse complement strand
GCGCCGTCTCCCGGCCGGGGCGCCTCGCGTTCGGCAAGCTGCTGGTGATGGCCCAGGTCGCGCTGTCGTTGCTGCTGCTGGTCGGTACGGGAATGCTGCTGCGCAGCCTGCAGCGGCTGGAGCACGCGGACGTGGGGCTGGCGCGCGACTCGCTGGTCATTGCGCGGGTCGACGCCGAGCGCGCTGGGTATGCGGGTCCCCGGCTGCTGGCCCTGCTGCGCGACCTGCCCGGGCAGGTGAGCCGGGTGCCCGGCATCGCGGCGGTGAGCCTTTCGGAGAACGGGATCTTCAGCGGCACGGAATCCAGCACCACCCTGCAGGTGGAAGGCTTCGTCGCCGGTGTGCACGAAGACACCACCGCGAACTACGATGACGTGGGCCCGGGTTATTTCCGCACGGTCGGGGCGCACCTGCTCTCGGGCCGCGACTTCGCGGCGCCGGACAACGAGGGCGGACAGCGAGTGGCGGTCGTCAACGAGACGATGGCCCGGTTCTACTTCCCGGCGGGAGGTGCGCTCGGCCGCCACGTCACCGTGGACAGCGCCAGCTTCGAGATCGTCGGAGTCGTGGCGGACATCGAGGGGCGGGACCTTCGGGCCGAGCCGACCCGGCGGCTGTACCTGCCCATCTCCCAGCTCCGGCAACCCCCCGGCGTCTTCTATCTCCAGATCCGGACCACCGGCGACCCGGCACGGAGCATCGAGCCGATTCACCGCGCCTTGCGCCGAGCGGACCCGGCGCTCGTCGTGCTGAGCGTCGACCCGCTGCCCGCGCTGGTGCGGGGCTCCATCGGGCGGGATCGCATGGTGGCCAGGGTGGTGACCTTCTTCGGCGTCCTTACCCTGCTCCTCGCCGGGCTCGGGCTCTACGGGGTGATGGCGTACGCGACGGCGCGACGCACCGGCGAGTTCGGCCTGCGCTTGGCGCTGGGCGCCGAGCCGGGCCGGGTGGCCCGCATGGTCCTGCGCGAGGCGCTGCTGCTGGTGGGCGGCGGAGTGGCGGTGGGTTTGCCGCTGGCGCTCGCCGCCACCCGGCTGCTCAAGGCCCAGCTCTTCGGGGTGGGACTGCTCGATCTCCCGTCGATTGCGCTGGCCATCGGAGTGCTCGCGGCGAGCGCGGTCCTCGCGGGATGGCTCCCCGCGCTCCGCGCGGGGCGGGTCGCCCCGCTCGAGGCCATTCGCGTGGAGTGAGCCCGCCGGGAGTGAAACCGCGAATCGAACCGCGTGGCAGGGGCGGGACGCGACCGGAACGGCGAGGCCCTAACCCTTCGGGCGGAGCAGCGCTTGAAACCCCGCGAGCGGGCGGAGCGACTCGAGCTCGGGATCGCGATGGAGCCAGAGGTCGTAGACCATCCCCTCCTCGAACGCCTTCCGCAGGAGGGCGACGGCCGTCTCCCGCCCGTCGCGCGCGGCGGCGATCTTGGCGAGCCAGAAGGTAGGCTCCCCGAAGCTGTAGCGCCGGGGCATTGCCTCGAGCCGCCGAACCATCGAATCGGCCAGCGCCTCGTTGCCGCCCCGGGCGCCGATGACGCCGCGCAGCCCGAGGTATGCTGCCGGCGATCCTCCCCCAGGGGGACGCAGCAGGGTGTCGAGAATCGCCGCCGCCTCGATAGGCCGGCCAAGCGCCGCCAGGACCTCCGCCGTGGCGTACCGCTCCTCCGCCGACCCAGAGTCCCGTCCCCTCCGCAACATCGTCCACGAGAGGCTCCGGGCGAAATATCTCCGCGCGTCGTCGGGACGGCCGTGGGCCAGCAGCTCGAGGGCGGCCTCCTGCAGCAGCCGGCCCGCGGTGTAGCCCGTCGGGTCGGGCGGAAGCCGCTCGGCGGTGCTCACGCTCGAGTCGAGCTCGGCTGTCCGCCCGAGGGCAGCGAGTGCCCGCACCGTGGGGAGGAGCGCGAACAGCCGGGTGGGGTAGCTCTCCCGCGCGGCGTCCCCGTCCTTGAGCTCGGCGGCGAAGTTCTCCAGCAGATGGTGCGCCGTGCCCCTCAGGTCCCAGTACGAAACGAACCCGAGCATCGGCGGCTCGTCCGGGTGGAGGGAGTCGAGCGCGGCCAGCGCCTCAGCGACCCGGCCGTTTTGGAGCGCCTCCACGCCCAGGTTGTAGCTCGCCTTGGAGCCCGGCGCGGCCGCCGCCGCGCGGCGGATCGCCACCAGCGCCCCGGGGTGATCGCCCGCCATCAGCTTGCGGCGGTATTCGATCCAGTCGCGCTGGTAGGGACTCAGGACGACCTGCCTCCGGAAGATGCTTTTGATCACCGAGTCCGCCTCGGCGAATCGTCCGAGGTTGGAGAGGATGATGGACTCCATCACGAGCGGGGTCGCGAAGGTCGAGTCGCCCCGGCTCGCCCGGCGGAAATGCTGGAGCGCCGTGGCGAAGTCGTTCTCGACGTACGCGCGGGTTCCCTCCACCGATTCGAGATACGCGGCGTACGCCGGAGGGCGCGCCGGGACGCCGACCACCGTGCCCAGGCTCCGGTCATCGAAGGTGAGCGCGAGCAGGCTCAGGAGCCTGCCCCGGAGGCTGGAGAGCGCGTCGAGCGGCCGTCCCAGTGGACCGCGGGCCGGCTCCAGCTCGCCGAGCGTGCGGCCCCGGATCTGATCCTGGACCTGCGCGTAGACCACGAGGGTGTCGCCCTCCCGGGCGTACCAGCCGGAGACGACGGTGCCCGCCCCGACGGAGGCGGGGAGTGACGACACCAGGCGGCCGGGCCGGTGGGTCAAGAGCTGCTTCTCGATGAATTCCTCCAGCGCGAACGAGCGGTCGAACGGAACGACCTTGAGCCGCGGCGCCTCCTGCAGGCCCTCGATCAGCCAGTGCGCGGCGACGATGCCGATGTTGTCGAGCGAGGCGTCGCCGGTCTGGTTGACGAAGCTGCGGACGACGACCCGCTCTGGATCGAGCTCCGGTCCCGAGGGCCGGAGCTTGTAGACGATCGCGCCGCCGGCCACGATCGCGGCCAGCCCGACGGCGACGGTAAGCCGCCAGCGGCGCGCCGGCACGCGGATCGCCTGGGCGAAGACCGCTGGGCTCGGGGTCCGCTCACTGGGCGAGGGAGCAAGCGCGTCGTCGATCGCGCGCTCCAAGCGGTGGGCCGCGCCCGCGCGCAATCCGAGACCTCTGAGCGGCCGATGATCGGGGATCGCCGCTCTCACGGGGCTTGGGCCCGTCACCACCGGGACGCCGGTCAGCATCTCGTAGAAGACGCAGCCCAGGGAGTAGACGTCGGTCCGCCCGTCCAGCGGTTCCACGCCGAGACGCTGTTCCGGGCTCATGTACCGGGGCGTCCCGACCACGACGTGATCGCCGGTCACCGATGCGCTCGCGCTGTCGATCGCGCCGCGCGCGATGCCGAAATCACTCACCACCGCGTGGCCGGCCTGGAGGAGGATGTTCTCCGGCTTCACGTCACGGTGCACGATCCCCTGCGCGTGCGCGTACTCCAGCGCGTCCGCCACCTCGGACACGATGCGGACTGCCTCCACGAGCGGCATCCGGTGGCGCTCCTCGAGGACGCGGCGGAGGTTGGGGCCCTCGACGTACGGCATGACGAAGTAGAGGAGACCCGACGCCTCCCCCGAGTCGTGCAGCGGGAGGATGTTCGGGTGGCTCAGGTTGGCGACGATGTTGATCTCGCGGAGGAACCGTTCGGGGCCGATCGCCGAGGCGACCTCCGACCGCAGCACCTTCACCGCCACCCGGCGCCCGTGCTTGAGGTCGTCCGCCAGGTACACGGTGGCCATGCCGCCAGCGCCGATTAGCTTGAGCAGCCGGTAGCGATCCCCGAGCGCCTCGACGAATTCGGGTGGGAGGGACGGGAGGCGGGCCGGAGGCCCGCCGGGGCCTCGATCCATGGCGGATACGTTACCGCCGCGTTTCAGGATTGGCCAACCCGCGAATCGCGCGGTACATTCGCCGGCGCAAGTTGCCGCCGCTCCGCGAGCGCGGCCTGCGGCGAACCACCGACCCTGGAGGCTCCGACATGGGCATCTGGCGGATCAACACAATCTTGTACGAAGAGTACGGCAGCCCCGCCGACCGGCGGGTGCGGATCGAGACCGACATCCCGTTCCGCGAGGAGGGGCCGTTCGAGGAGATCCGGAGAGCCCTCGCCAGGGACGACTACGCATTCGTGGAGCGCGAGCTCATCGGCCGGGTGCACACGCAGCGAGCCAGCGTGAAGGGGAGCCAAGGGGAGCGGCCGACCAGCGCCGACCTCGACAGGGTGGAGGCGGTGATCATCGCAGCCTTCCACGGGCGGTAGCGCGGCGCGATTCGCCGGCGCGCGGGGCGTCTCGAATCTCTCGGGCCTGCCCTCTCGTAACCCTTCTTCATGTCGCCCATCCTGGCGGCGCTGCTGCTCGGCGCCTGCTCGGTCGCCGGACTGGTGCTCGTCGCCCTCGGTCTGCCCGGCCTCTGGGTCATTGTGGCAGCCGTCTGCGGCTTCGCCGTCCTCCCCGGCTTTCACGCGTTCGGCCTGGGCACGATCGGCATCGTGCTGGCCCTCGCTCTCCTCGGCGAGCTGGTCGAGCTGTGGCTGGGATACGGCTTCGCCCGGCGCTACGGGGGATCCGGACGGGCCGGATGGGGCGCCATGCTGGGCGGCCTCGCCGGCGCCATCGTGGGCGTACCGATCCCAGTCGCGGGGAGCGTGATCGGCTCGGTTCTTGGGTCGTTTGTCGGTGCCGCGGTGTTCGAGTACACCCGCGCGCCCGAGGGCGCGCTCCGGGCCGGGTGGGGCGCCCTGCTGGGCCGGATCGCGGCGACGAGCGCCAAGATGGCACTGGGGATCGCCATGGGGGTGGTGGCGATCTACAGCGCCCTGCGCGGGTAACCGGCCGGGTGAGCGGAGGCGGCGAGCGCGTTATGGGACATGAATGCGGAGGAGCTACTCACCCGCTCTGACGGCAGAAAGGCACCCCATGCGATACCAGCCTCACTCCCTGGCGGAACTCAAGAAAGACCGCAAGTCGCTCCAGAACCCGAACGTCGCCCACCGGGAGCGGCTCTCGTCGCTGGAGCGGGCGGCCCTCTGGATCACCGACCACGTGGGGACGATGGGATTCTTTCTCGTGATCCTCGGCTGGACGGGGTTCTGGCTGAGCTGGAACACCCTGGCCCCGCAGACCGCCCGCTTCGACCCCTTCCCGGCGTTCGTGCTGTGGCTGTTCATCTCCAACATGATCCAGATCTTCCTGATGCCGCTGATCATGGTGGGGCAGAACCTGCAGGGACGGCACGCCGAAGGGAGAGCGGAGGCGGATTTCGAGGTCAACGTGCGCGCCGAGAAGGAGATCGAGACTATACTGATGCACCTGGAGAACCAGAGCGAGCTGATGCTCAGGATCTTGAAGAAGCTGGAGCCCGGGGAATAGCAGGGGCGGGACTCGACCGGAACGGCGAGGCCCACTCCCTGGCGGTGCAGCGAAGCGAACCGCATAGCAGGGGCGGGACTCGAACCCGCGACCCCGGCATTATGAGTGCCGTGCTCTAACCACCTGAGCTACCCTGCCGCGGCGCGAAAAATAGCGTCCGCGGACCCCGCTGTCACCCGACCCGCCGGCGATCCCCCCCTTACGGCGCCTTTTTCGACGCCCGGTCAATCGGAGCCGGCCGGGCGACCCGGCGGCTCGGACTCTGGGCCAGCAGCGCCATCGCCTCCTTGACCGCGCGCTCGAGCTGGGGATCGTGCCCGGCGATCACCTCGGCCGGGGTGTACTCCACCTCGATGTCCGGGATCACCCCTTCGTTCTCCACCGCCCACTTCCCGTCCACGCTGTAGAACGCGAGGTCCGGGGCGGTGATCCCGCCGCCGTCGATCGTCGGCGGCACCCCGATGGTGCCGACCAGCCCGCCCCAGGTGCGGGTCCCCACCAGGGGGCCGAGCTTCCGCTGGCGGAACATGTAGGGCAGCGCGTCCCCGCCGGAGCCGGCCGACTCGTTGACGATCATCACCTTGGGCCCGAAGATGCCCGCCGTGGGCGAGGTGGACGATTTGCCGTCGCGGGTCGCGAAGTAGCCCATCAGCTTCCGGTCCAGCTCGTTCACGATGTAGTCCGCCACCTGGCCGCCCTGGTTGTAGCGCTCGTCAATGACGCTCCCCTCCTTCTGCTGCTGGGCGAAGAAGTAGCGGGTGAAATAGGTGTAGCCGCCCCCGGCGGTGTTGGGCAGCCACACGTAGGCGAGCCGCCCGTTGGAGAGCGAGTCCACGATCCGCCGGTTCCGCTCGACCCAGGCGCGGCTCCGCAGCGCGTCTTCGCCGGCCACCGGCACCACCGTCACCAGCCGGGAGCCCTCCGGTTGCGGCGTTGCGCTGACCCGCAGCACGGTCTGCCGCCCCGCCGTCCCCTCGAACGTGCGGTACGGATTGGCCGGGGGCACCAGCGGCACCCCGTTCACCTCGAGGAGGTAGTCCCCCTCGGACACCTGGATGCCCGGCGCGCTGAGCGGCGCCCGCAGCTCGGGGTTCCAGTTCTCGCCGGTGTAGATCCGGTGCAGGCGATAGCGCCCGTTCTCCACCGTGAGGTCCGCGCCCAGCAGCCCGACCGAGACCGGGGTGTCGCCCGGCTCGTCGCCGTCGTCGTCGCCGTCGCCGGTCAGATACGAGTGGCCCACCACGAGCTCGCCGCCGGTCGTGGCCATGAGGTACCCCAGGTCGGCGCGGTGCGCCACCCAGGGCAGGATCGGACTGTACTTCTGCCACACCGCCTGCCAGTCGGCGCCGTGCATCTTCGCGTCGTAGAAGAAGTCCCGCTGGGTCCGCCACGCTTCCTTGTAGATCTCCGCCCACTCGGCGCGCGGATCCACCCACATCTCGAGCTGAGCGACGCTGATCGCGCCGTCGCCCACCTTGCCGGGACGGTCGCTCGGCACGATGCCCCAGCGGCCGCCGCCGGGCCCCGGCGCCGAATAGAGCAGCTTCTTCCGATCGGCCGAGAGGGTGTAGGAGCGGATCCCCTCGAGGAACGGCGCGGCGGATCGCTCCTTCAGCTGGTAGCGCTGGAGTCGAAGCCCCGCGCCGCCCCCGCCGGCCCCCATCGGCTCGGCGTAAAAGATGGTGCCCGCCGGACCCGAGGCGAGACGGCTGTAGTCGCCGGGCGGGACGTTGAGCGCGAGGATCCGCTGCCCGATCCGCGCGGGGTCGAGACGGACGCTGTCGGGCTTCGCCGCCGCCGTGCCCTTCGCCGCGGCCGCTGCGCCGGCTCCCCCCCCGGCTTCCCCACCCCGCGCACCGCGCTCGCCTCCGCCGGCGGCCGCGGCGGGCCCCGGCTCGTCGCCGGTCTCGGGCAGCAGCGGCGACGGCTCGCTCGCCGAGAGCACCGTGAGGTATATCGCCCGGCGCACCGGCCGGTCCACCGAGCTCATCTCCAGCCAGCCGGTCCGCGGCCCGTAGTCGGTGCTCGCCAGGAAATACAGGTACTTCCCGCTCGCGTCGAAGGCGGGCGAGACGGCGTCCGACATCCCGTCGGTGATCTGGTGCGCCTTCCCCTCGGCGAGCGAGTACGCGAAGATGGCGCGGAGGTGATTGTCCAGGTTCTTCGAGTACGCGATCCAGCGCGAGTCGGGCGACCAGACCGGGTCCATTCCGCGCGAGGGGTCGTCGTAGGTGTCGGCATCGAGCCGGGTGGCCTTGCCGCCGGCCGGCTCGATGATCCAGAGATTCAGGTGGCCGTCCTCGAAGGAAAGCAGCTTCCCGTCGGGCGACCAGGCCAGCCCCGAGTAGTACGCCGCCTGGGGGAGCGGCACGGCGCGCGGCTTGCCGAGCCCGGCCTGCTCGCCGAGCATGAGCTGGTACTCCCCGCTCGCATCGGAGAACCAGGCCAGCTGGGTCCCGTCCGGCGACCAGGCCGGGCTCTGCTCGTGGGCCGCGGTGGTGCGGGTCAGGTCGCGCCAGTCGCCCTTCTCCGCCGGCACGGTAAAGATGTCGCCCCGCGCCTCGAGCGCGACCCGCACCCCGGTGGGCGAGAGCGCCGCGCTCCGGATCATCTCCGCCACCTTCTTGAACTGGGGACGGGCCCAGGGAAAGTCGCCGGTCACCTCGATGGCGACCCGGGACGCCTGGCCGGTCTTCGAGTCGAAGAGGTGGACGTACCCCGCCTGCTCGTACACGATCGCGTCCGGCCCGGCCGACGCGTTCGTGGCGTCGTAGTCATCGTGCCGGGTCAGCTGCTTGAGCTCCCTGGTGTCCAGGTTGTACGAGAACAGGTTGGTCGTGAAGCTCCGGTCGGAGAGGAAGTACACCGTGTTGCCGATCCACATCGGGTCGCTGTCGTTGCTGTCGGTCCAGGGGAGCTTCTCCACCGAGTAGTCCGCCAGATTCATGATCCGGATCGGGTGGGTGCGGCCGCCCCGGTAGTGCCGCCAGGCGCTGGCCTCGTACCACTGCGGGAACATGACGGTCGAGATCTCCTCGTAGGCGAGCCGGCGGCCGTCGGGGGAGTGCACCCCGGTGAAAGCGCGGGGCATCGGCAGCGGCTCCTCGAATCCGCCCTCGACCGGGATGGTCCACAGCCGGTAATAGGACTGCAGCGGGGCGCTCAACCGGGCGGACACGAAGACCACGCGCTTTCCGTCGGGCGTCCAGCCGCGCACCCGGTCCACACCGGGGTGCCAGGTGAGCCGGGTGGGGTCGCCGCCGGCGCTGGGCACGACGTAGACGTCGGTGTTGCCCGCGACGGTGGCGGTGAAGGCGATGCGGGCGCCGTCGGGCGAGAAGCGCGGATCGCTCTCGACGCCGGGCGTCGCGGTAAGCCGGCGCGCCTGGCCGCCGGCCCGCGAGACGGTCCAGAGATCGCCGGCGTACTCGAAGGCGATCAGGTCCCTGCTCACCGCGGGATGGCGCAGCAGGCGGGTGCCCTGCGCCGCGGCGGCGCCGGCGGCCGGAAGGCTCGCCAGCAGGGCGAACAGCATCGGTCGGATGTTCACGAAAACCCCCTCAGAAATGACGGACTGGCGGACTGGCGGACCGGCGGACCGGCGGACTCGGTCGTGGCTCAGGGCAGCGGCGCACTCCGGACGACCGGGAGCTGGAGGAACGTGGCCGCCGGCGGCGACCGGTACACCCGTGCCGTCGCGACCCGGAAATCGCTGTCCTTCGCCGCGAAGATGTTGGGCACGAAGCTCTGCGGATTGCGATCGATGAGCGGGAACCAGCTGCTCTGGAGCTGCACCGCGATCCGGTGGCCCTTGCGGAAGCGGTAGTTCTGGGAGTGCAGATCCACGACGTACTCCTCGGCGCGGCCCGGCTCGATCGCCTCGGGGCGCTCGAAGCTCCTGCGGTAGCGGCCCCGGAAGACGTCGTTCGCCACCATGAGCTGGTACCCGCTCAGGGCCGAGTCGGGGGCGTAGCGCTCCGGGTAGACGTCGATCAGCTTGACCACCCAGTCGGCGTCGCTGCCGCTGGTCGAGGCGAAGAGGTGGGCCGCGATGTCGCCGGCGATGACCACGTCCTCCTCGAGGGGCGGGGTCTGCCAGGTCAGCACGTCGGGGCGGTTCGCCGCGAAGCGCTGGTCGTCCACCAGCCAGGTGGACCAGGTCGAGCCCCGGCCGAACGTCGGCGCGATCGGGCGCTGCCGGTAGGGCACCGGGTTGGCGGGGTCCGAAATGTAGGAGTCGAAGCCGCTGTCGGCCGGCGCCGCGGAGGAGGGCGGTTCGAAGGACAGCTTCCCGCCGGCCTGGAAGTAGACCCGCTGCTGGGCGACGCCGGTCTTCGGCGGCCAGCTGTCGTGGGAGCGCCAGGCGTTGGCCCCGGCTTCGAAGGTGGTCGCCTCCGCGAGGTGGAGCGTGCCCTTGTCCTTCAGCCAGTAGGCGAACCAGGGCACCTCGATGTCGCGGCGGAAGTAGCGCGCCGTCGAGTCGCCGAAATCGATCGGCCCGAGCTTCTGCCCGCTCCGCCCCCGCCAGCCGCCGTGGTTCCACGGCCCCACGACCAGGTAGTTGTAGTGCCTGGTGTCGTGGGGCTCCAGCGTCGCGTAGATCTTGAGCGGCCCGTAGAAGTCCTCCTGGTCCCACCAGCCGGCGACGTTGAGGGTGGGGACGGTCACCCGGTTCAGGTACTGCATGACCGCTTCCCGCTGCCAGAAGGCGTCGAAGTCCGGGTGGCCGGCGAAGTTCTCCCAGGTGGGATATTTCCCCTTGAGATGCCGCTCGTCCACGTGTGCCAGGGAGCCGAGGCCGAGGTACCAGCTGTAGGTGTCCTCCTGGTCGAAGGCGAAGGGGGAGAACTCCTTCGAGCCCTCCATCATCGCCACGTACTCGAAGCCGTAGCTCAGCCGGAAGGCGCCGTTGTGATGGAAGTCGTCGCCCAGGAACATCGAGGCCGGAGAGGCCTGGGGGGAAACCGCCTTGAGCGCGGGATGCGGATCGAGCATCGCCATGACGGTGAGCCAGCCGGGGTACGACACGCCGAGCATGCCGACCCGCCCGTTGTTCCGGGGGACGTTCTTGAGCAGCCAGGCGATCGTGTCGTAGGTGTCGGAGCTCTCGTCAACCGCCCTGGGGTCCCGCTTGTCGCGGGGCGGGCGGAGCATGACGAACGTTCCCTCGGAGCCGAACCGCCCGCGGATGTCCTGGAAGACGAAGATGAAGCCTTCCCGGGCCAGCTCGGCGTAGGAGGTCGCGAAGGTCCCGCCCGCGCCGCCGATGCCGTAGGGCGTCCGGGTGAGCAGGATGGGCAGCGGGGCGGCCAGGCCGCGAGGGGTGAAGATCCAGGTGTGCAGGCGGACCCCGTCCCGCATGGGGATCAGCACTTCGGTCGAGTCGAACGCCGGGAGGGGGGCGGCCGCGGCCGGCACGGCCTGGGCCGGGACGGCGCTCCGGGGGGCCGCGGCTCCCGATCCGAGGAGCAGGAGGAGCGGGGCGAGCCGCACGCTGGACGAGATCATCTGCGGGTTACTCCTTCCGGCCCCTGCGGCGGTCGTTGCCCGGAGGCGCGCCCGGCTCCCAGGTGTGCCAGCTTCCGCGCTCGCCCAGCTGGGCGATGACCCGCGCGAGCCGGGCGGCGGCGTTCCGCCAGTTGGTCTCCACCGCGCGCTGGGCCGCGTCGGGCGCGCCCTTGGCGATGGCGCGTACGATCACCTCGTGCTCCCGGACCGAGGTGAGCAGCTCGTCCACCAGCGCGCTGATGTACAGGCGGGAGTAGCGCTCCACCTGCGGCTTGATGGCGCGGTGCAGTGCCAGCAGCCGGGGGCCGATCACGCCCTCGATGTAGGCGCCATGAAACGCCTCGTCGAGATCGAAGATGCGGGCGACGGTGACCCGCTTGCGGGCCTCGGCGCCGAGCTCGCGGTTGAGCTCGCGGAGCCGCCGGACCACCGGCCGGCGCCGCTCCTGTGGGAGCCCGGCGGCGATCCGGGCCGCGAGGCCCTCCAGATGGCCCACGATGAGCATGATCTCCTGACCGTCGTCCCGGGTGAGCGGGGTGACCACGAGCCGCTGGTCGCGCGCGCTCCCGTAGGAGGCGACGAAGCCTTCCTGCTGGAGCCGGTGCAGCGCGCTCCGGACCGGGGTGCGGCTCAGGTCGAACCGCTCAGCGACGGCCCGCTCGGCGATTCGGGCGCCGGGCGGCAGCTGGCCCGCGATGATGAGGCCGCGGAGCTCCCGGTAGGCGCGCCAGACGCTGTCGGATCGGTCGGCTTCGGCCGGCGCGGGGATGGGGGGAGCCGCGCCGGCGTCGGCGCGCGCCGCGCGCGGCGGGCGGGGGCGGAGGGCGGGCCCGCGGGGACGACGCGGCGGCGCGGAGGGCGGCACAGGCGGCAAGGATACCGCGGCGTCCCGGGCGGCGCAAGCGTGGCGGCGCGCGAGGTCCACCATTCCGGTGTACCGTTGTGGTGCTCCCGAACCCGCCGTATATTGTTCCGACCATTCGCCGATCGTCCGCGACGCGCGCGGCCCGCGCGCCGACCCGCTCCCCGCGAGCAGGACCGTCCCGGCCTCCGCATGCCCGACTCGAGCGGCCTCCAACGCAGCCTGGGGAGCACCGATCTCGCGCTTATCACCGCGGGCACGGTCATCGGCTCGGGCATCTTCCTCACCCCCGGCATCGTGCTCCAGAACACCGGCGCGCGCACCGGCGTGGCGCTGGGCGTGTGGGCCGTGTCGGGCGTGCTCTCCCTGCTGGGCGCGCTGACCTACGCCGAGCTGGGCGCGATGAAGCCCCACGCGGGCGGCCTGTACGTCTATCTGCGCGACGCCTTCGGCCCGCTCCCCGCCTTCCTCTACGGCTGGGCCAGCTTCGCCGTCATCTCCAGCGGATCGGTCGCGACTCTCGCGGTGGCGTTCTCCGGCTACCTCGGCGGCATCGTCCCCCTCGGTGGGCTTCCCCGCCAAGTGATCTCGGTCGCCGTCATCGCGGTCGCCACCGCCATCAACGTGGCCGGCACCCGCCGGAGCGCCAACGTCCAGAACTGGATGACCGCCGCCAAGGTCGGGGGGCTGCTCGCCTTGAGCGCGATCCTCCTCGCCCGGGGACACGCGGCAGCCGCCACTCCGGGAGCGTTCCCTCCCCTGCCCGCGACGTCGTTCGCCGCCGGGGTCGGCGCCGCCATGATCGCCACCCTCTGGGCGTACGAGGGCTGGCAGTACGTGACGTTTTCCGCCGGGGAAGCGCGTGATCCCCAGCGCAGCTTCCCCCGCGCGATCACCGTCGCCACGGTCGGGCTCATCGCGCTCTACCTGCTTGTCAACCTCGGCTATCTCGCGGCGCTCGGTCCCGAAGCCGCTGCCCGGAGCGAGCGCATCGCCGCGGACGCCGTCGGGACGGTGCTCGGTCCGGTCGCCGGCACGCTGGTGGCCGTGCTGATCCTGGTGTCCATCTCGAGCGCGCTCAACGGGCTCATCCTGACCACGCCACGGATGTACTACTCGATGGCCCAGGACGGCGTGTTCTTCCGCAGGCTCGCCCGGGTGCATCCCGGATTCGGCACGCCGGCCCTGGCCATCGGGGCGCTCGCGGTCTGGTCCGCGTTCCTCGCGGCCACCGGAACCTTCCAGCAGCTGCTCACGTACGTCGTCTTTGCCGGGTGGATCTTCTACGCCCTGGGCGCGCTCAGCGTCTTCGTCTACCGCCGCCGGGAGCCGGAGGCGGTCCGACCTTTCCGGACCCCCGGGTATCCCGTTACCCCCACGCTCTTCGTGGCCGCTGCGGTCCTGCTGGTTCTCAACACGATCGCCACGCAACCGGCCCGCGCGGGAGTGGGTCTCACTCTCGTCGCCACGGGGGTCCCGGCCTTCTATGCCTGGCGGGTCGCCGCGCGGCGGCGCGCGGCGGCGGCGGCGGCGGGCGGTATTCAAGAGTCGGCACCCAAGCCTTGATCGGCAGGCCGTACCTCATCATCAGGAGCGACGCATGACAACGACGCATGGTCACCGGTGGCCGGGAGGGTCGCGGCGCGCGGATGCGCAGGGCTACCCGTTCGGCTTCCCGCTGCCGGATATCGAGCGGCAGAACAACCCGAATATTCCCTGATCAGGGGTCAGGGATCAGGGGTTACCGGAGGCGGGCAACGAGCCAATCCGCGATTGCACCGAGCACCTCCGGCCGGACGCGCAGCGACGGGAGTTTCGCGTACTCGAAGCTCCCGACCGAATCGGCGACGAAGAGATGGTTGGTGGCGGGGAAGAAGCGGACGGTCACGGCCCGGTTGCCACCGGCGCGGAACGCCGCCGCGAGCCGGTCCGCTTCGGCGGGCGGCACCTGACGATCGGTCCGGCCCTGGAGGATCAGGACCGGGGTCTTCACCCGCCGGGCCGCCGGCGTGGGATCGTACTCCAGGAAGAACTTCATCCAGGGCACTCGCGCGGCCATAGAATCCGCCGACTGCGCCGCCTGCGCGAGCGCCGAATCGCGGCGGCCGCCCGTCAGGTGGGCCATGCTGTCGATCGCGTAGCGCTGCTGCGCGCGGACGATGTCGCGGCCCGGCGACGCGGTGCCCGCCAGGAGCACGATCGCCCGGAGCGCGGGATCGGTCGTCGCGATCATCGGCGCGATGATGCCGCCCTCGCTGTGACCGATGAGGCCGATCCGCTCCCCGGCGATCTCCGGCCGGGTCCGAAGGTACGCCACGCCGGCGCGGATGTCGTCGGCGAAATCGCTCGAGGTCGCCGTGGACGCCCCGGGATCGGAGCCGCCGACCCCGCGGTCGTCCAGGCGCAGCACCGCGATCCCCCGGCGGCCGAGCGTGTCCACGAGCTCGCGGAAGGGACGATAGCCGCGGAGCGCGAACGATTCCTCGTCCCGATCCTCGGGGCCTGAGCCGGTGATGGTGACGACCGCGGGCGTCGGGACCGGTCGCGCCGGCAGGGTCAGCGTGCCGGTCAACCGGAGGCCGGCCGGGGTGCGGACCACGACCTCCTCCGCGGTGTAGGGCGCGCCCGGCGGCGCGGAGTAGTCGTGCCGCTCGGCGACCAGCGCTCCGATCGCCGGCCCGCGGACGATGGTGATGCCCTGAGCCGGGATCGCTCCGCCCAGCAGGCGCCCGGCGGATGAGACGGCGACCCGTACCGAGACACCGGCAAGGCGGATGACGGCCGAATCCTTGCCAGCCCGGGTCACCACCATCGGCAGCGCGGCCGGGGCGCCGGCGACCAGCACCGGGAAGGCCACCGAGTCGCCGCCCAGCGCGGCGGCGCGGAGCAGCACCTGCTCGAAGAACGCCACCGAGGGATTGATGACCAGCAGACCGCCCGCCGCGCCGGTCCGGCGCACCGGAGGGGCCGTGCCGACCTGGGTGAAAACGCTGTCCCCAAGGACGGTGAAGGTGGCGGTGGTCCCGACGGTATCGGTGGCCGGCCGGTAGGTATGGACTTCCAGGCGGGTTATCAGGCCGCCGGTCGCGAGCGTCGCGAGGTAGGCAACCCGGGTTCCGCCCGCCAGGAACTCGCCACGGAGCTCCGCCGCCGTCCGGGTGCTTCGCTCCGAGACGACCGTATCGGTGCCGCCGAGGGCGTGGCTGACCAGGTAGAACGAGACCCGCTCGGGGACCTGCCGCCCGGCGAGCGTGGCGGAGAGGGAGAGCACCGCGAGCAGTGGGCGGGCGAGCGTCATCGGGGGACTCCGGCGTGGGGTGGCGCGACGGGTGCAGCGAGCTGACCCCGGATGCCGGCCGCGGAAGGCCATTGCGACGCGCAGGCGGGAAATCTATTGGTTCCCGAGCCGATCATGCAGGTATCACCACCACAGGCCGCTCCCATGACCCGCTTCCCACCTCGCCATCGTGCCGGCTCCTGTCTCTTCGCCGCCTCCCTTTCCGCCGCGTCCCTCTCCGCTCAGGGCGCGAGCCTGCCGCCACCGCTCGAGCTGCGGGTGCCCAAGCCGCCCACCGTCGCGCTGTCGGAGGGCGGCTCATTCCTCGTCTACGAGCTCCACCTGACCAACCTGGGCGCCGATACGCTGGTGCTCAAGCGGGTGGAAGTCGTCACGCCCGACACGGCGAAGGCCCCGGCGCTCACCCTCGCGGACAGCTTGCTGGCCCGGAGTCTCGCCCGGCCCGGTCCGGCGATGCCGCCGCCGGCGCGGGCCCGGATCGCCGGCGGGGCGCGGGCGGTCGTGTACCTCTGGGTTCCGGTGGACCGCGGCGCCCCTCCGAGGTGGGTCCGGCATCGGGTGACGGTCGAGCGCCCGGGAGAGGGGAGTGACAGCACCCGCACCCTGGAGCTCCTCGGGCCCTCAGTCCCGGTGGCGGCGGATGCACTGGTGATCGGGCCGCCGCTCCGGGTCGGCACCTGGCTCGCCGGCAACGGGCCGGGCAACGAGTCCGGCCACCGGCGGGCGCTCGTTCCGGTGGGCGGCACTCCGGCGATCGCCCAGCGATTCGCCATAGACTGGGTCAAGATGGCCGACGACGGCAGCCGGTGGAAGGGCGACTCGCTCAGGAACGAGAGCTACTACGCCTGGGGCAGCGGGGCACTGGCCGTGGCGGACGCCATCGTCGCGGCCACCAAGGACGGCATCCCGGAGAACGTGCCCGGGGCCCGCTCGCGCGCGGTGCCGATCACGCTCGAAACGGTGGGGGGCAACCACGTGATCCTCGATCTGGGGAACGGGCGCTACGCGTTCTACGCCCACCTCCAGCCGGGCTCGCTCCGGGTCCGGCTTGGCGACCGGGTCAAGCGGGGGCAGGTCGTCGGGCTGGTCGGCAACAGCGGCAACTCGACCGAGCCGCACCTGCACTTCCACGTCTCGGACGCGAATTCGCCGTTGGGAAGCGAGGGTCTGCCGTACGGCTACGACGGCTTCGAGCTTCTCGGGCGGTGCACCGGCTTTCTGGGCCCGTGCGAGCGGCCGGCGCCCGCGATCCGCCACGGCGAGATCCCCCTGCGGAACACCCTGGTGCGCTTCCCACCCTGAGCGGCCGGGACGCTCAGCGGGGCTCGGGCCGCACCAGGGTCACCTCCAGCTCGCCCTTGCGCAGCATGCCGTACTGCTCCCGCGCCACCCGCTCCTGGGTCGCGGGGTCGGTGAGCACCAGCTTCTTCACCCGGGTGAGGCTGTCCACCTCGCGCCGGAGCGCCGCGAGCGCGGCCCGCTCCGCCCGCTCGTTGCGCCGGAGCTCGAGCCACTGCGGGGTGCTGTATTCACCTCCCAGAAGCGCGAAGAGAATTGCCCCTGACACCGCGAGCAGTCCGAGCAGCCGGTTCGCCGTCACAGGGCGTACATGTCCCGGCCCGGGTAGTGGGCCACCTCGTCCAGCTCCTCGGCGATGCGGAGGAGCTGGTTGTACTTCGCCGTCCGGTCGCTCCGCGACGCGCTGCCGGTCTTGATCTGCCCCGCCCCGGTGGCCACCGCGAGATCGGCGATGAAGGTGTCCTCGGTCTCGCCGGAGCGGTGGGAGATCACCACGCCGTAGCTGCTGCCCTTGGCGAGCTCGATGCACTGGAGGGTCTCGGTCAGGGTGCCGATCTGGTTCAACTTGACCAGCACCGCGTTGGCGATCCCCTGCTCGATCCCCTTCCCGAGCCGGTCCACGTTGGTCACGAAGAGATCGTCGCCGACCAGCTGCACCCGCTCCTGCAGCTTCTCGGTGAGCCGGCTCCACCCGTCCCAGTCGTCCTCGGCGAGGCCGTCCTCGATCGAGACGATCGGATAGCGGTCCACCCACTCGCCGTAGAGCCCGACCAGCTCCTCGGCGCTCCGCCGGCTGCCGTCGCCCTTCTTGAAGACGTAGCTGCCGCTCTCGTAGAACTCCGACGCCGCGGGATCGAGAGCGATGGCGATATCGTGCCCGGGCTGGTAGCCCGCGGCCTCGATCGCCTGCATGATGACGTCGAGCGCGGCCTCGTTCGACGGGAGCGTGGGCGCGAAGCCGCCCTCGTCGCCCACCGCGGTCGAGAGCCCCTTGGCAGCGAGCACCTTCTTCAGGCTGTGGAAGACCTCGACCCCCATGCGGAGCGCGTCGGGAAAGTTGTCGGCGCCGATCGGCACGACCATGAACTCCTGGACGTCCACGTTGTTGCCGGCGTGGGCGCCGCCGTTCAGGATGTTCATCATCGGCACCGGCAGCACCCGCGCCATCGGGCCGCCGAGGTAGCGGTAGAGCGGGTAGCCCACGTCCTCCGCGGCGGCCCGCGCCACGGCGAGCGAGACGGCGAGAATGGCGTTGGCGCCGAGCTTGGCTTTGTTGGCCGTGCCGTCGGCCTCCATCAGCTCGGAGTCCACGCCGATCTGGTCGGCCGCGTCCATCCCCTCGAGCCGGGGCCCGAGCACCTCGTTGACGTTGCGCACCGCCTCCCGCACGCCTTTGCCGCCGTACCGCTTGGGATCGCCGTCGCGAAGCTCCGCCGCCTCGTGCTCGCCGGTGGAGGCGCCGCTCGGCACCGCCGCGCGGCCCCGCGCGCCGCTGGAGAGCACGACGTCGGATTCGACGGTGGGATTCCCCCGGCTGTCCAGGATCTCGCGCGCGTGGACTTCGATGATGGTGGACATGGGAGAGGGAGCTAGGGAGCCAGGGAGCTAGGGAGCTGGGAAAGCGCCGGTGAAGAATAGACGCTCCCTTCCGAGGGGAAAAGCAACCGGTCACCTCCCTAGCTCCCTAGCTCCCCGCTCCCCAGCTCCCTACTGTTTCACCCCCAGCTCCACAATCGCCTCCCGGGTCCGCGCCGCGAGGCCCTCCCGTTCCTGGTAGGTCATTCCCGCCGTGGCGATCGGCTCGCCGATCCGAAGCGTCACCGTTCCCGGCTTCGCGCTGCAGCTCCCCTTGGGCAGGAGCTCGAAGGTGCCGAGGCAGGCGACCGGCACCACCGGGGCCTGAGCGGCGATGGCCAGCACGAAAGGTCCCTTCTTGAACGGCATGAGCCGGCCGTCGCGCGAGCGGGTCCCCTCGGCGAAGACCACCGCGCAGGTACCCTGACGGATGTACTCCGCGGCCTCGTCGTACGCCGCGAACGCGGCGGAGACCCGCTTGCGGTCGATCGGAATGTGCCGGCAGAACCGCATCCCCCAGCCCAGGATCGGGATCCAGCTCATGCCCCGCTTGTAGACGAAGCGAAGGGTGCCGGGAATCTCCTGAAGGATCGCCAGGATGTCCACGAACGAGGCGTGGTTGGCGATGTAGACACACGGCGCCCGGGGAACGAGTCGCTCCCGGCCCTCGACCGTCACCGCGATGCGGCACCACCGGAGGATGCCGCGGGCCCAGGCGCGGCCGGAGCGGTCGTAGATGTCCTCGGGCCGGTGCGGGACGCCGAGGAGGCCGGCCAGCACCGTCTTCGACGCGTGCCAGAGGCTGAACCCGACCAGCGCGACGACATAGCGCACCGCCCGGATCACGCGAAATGATCGAAGCCGGCCAGGGCGTGGGCCCGGCCGTCGAGCTCGAAGCGCACCCCGCGCCCGTCCTCTACTTCGCCGATCCGCGCGAGGGGGAACCCGGCGCCGCCCGGGAACCCCGGCGGCAGCGCGACCAGCAGCTCGTAGTCCTCCCCGGCCCGGGCCGCGAAGAGCTGGGGCGGCTCACCCGCCGCGCGCGCTTCCGCGGGCACCGCGGGGTGCACCGGCAGGCGCTCGAGCCCGATGTGGAGGTGAACCGCGGACGCCGCCGCGAGGTGCTCCGCATCGCCGGCCAGGCCGTCGCTCAGATCCATCATGGCCGTGGCGCCGTGCGCCGCGAGCCAGGCCCCGGCGGCGATCCGCGGCTCGGGCCGGGCGAAGCGCGCCCGCGCCGCCGGGTCCGGGGGCCGGCCGGCGGTCCACGCGGCCAGCGCGGCGCCGGCGCCGCCCAGCTCGCCGGTCACCCAGACGCCGTCGCCCGGCCGGGCGCCGCGGCGCTCCAGCTTCCGCTCCGCGATGCCGGCCACGGTGATGGCGAGCGCGATCGCGCCGCCCCGCGAGAGATCGCCCCCCAGGACGACTCCGTGCACCGCGCCGGCCGCGGCGGCGACGCCGTCCATGAGGGCGGTGAAGGTCCCGGTCCCCTCCCGCGCCGGCACGGTGAGCGCGGCCAGCACACCGATCGGCTGGGCCCCGGCGGCCGCGAGATCGGAGAGCGCGGCCGAGGCGGCGCGCCAGCCGATCTCCTCGAAGCCGAGCCAGTCGCGGCGGAAGTGCACTCCCTCGACGCTCAGGTCGGTGCTCAGCGCCAGGTGGCGGCCGCCCACCTCCAGGTACGCGACGTCGCCGCCGAGCCCGGAGGCGCGGTCACCCAGCGCCGCGGCGATCGCGCGGATCCGATCGAACTCGGGCCCGGGCCCCAGCCGAAGCTCGCTCATGGGGAGGCTCAGATCCGCTGCGGCGCGGGCAGCTCGTGCAGGATCGGAGGGCGGGGCGGCGGGGGCTCGCGGCGGAGCAGGTCCCAGCGCCGCCAGACGTCGGAGAGCGCGGCGAGCACGTCCATCGGCCGCATGGCGCGAGCGGTAACCCGCCGGGCCGCGAGGTCCGCGGCCTCGCCAAGCGCCTGCGCCGCGACCCCGCCGGCCCGGGCCGGCCGCAGGCCCTGCGCCAGGAGGGTGGCGATGAGCCCCGAGAGCATGTCGCCGCTGCCGCCGGTCGCGAGGCCCGGGTTGCCGGCGGCGACGGTGAGGGTCGGCTCGTCGCCTTCGCGGAGCGCCACCACGGTGGGCACGCCCTTGAGGAGCACCGTCGCGCCGACCCGCGCCGCCGCCACCTCGGCCGCGCCCCACGGATCCACGACGAGGCGCGAGGCCTCCTCAGGAAAGAGGGCCCGGAATTCTCCCGCGTGCGGAGTGAGGATGACGCGGGTCCTCCCCGACTTCTCGCCCTCCTCGCCCTCTCGCAGCGCTTCCCGCAGCCGCTCGGTCTGCCCCGCGAACGCCATGAGCCCGTCGGCGTCGAGGACGATGGGGGTGAATGACCGTGCGGACTCGATCACGCCAAGGACGAAGTCGGCGCGCGAAGGGCTCCGGCCGAGGCCGGGGCCGATCACCACGGCGTCGGCCCGGGCGAGCAGGGCGGTGGTCCGGGCGTTCGGGTGGGCCTCGAACGGCTGGACGCAGGTCTGGAGGTCGGGCTCCGCCGTCGCGATCACCGTCACCGAGGCGGTCGGGGCGACCAGGTGCACCAGGCCGGCCCCGGCCGCGAACACCGAGCGGACGGTGAGCCGCGCGGCCCCCAGCATCCCGTTGTCGCCGCCCACCACGACGACCCGGCCGCGGTCCCCCTTGTGGGCGCTCGCCGGGAAGGGAGCCAGCTCTCCGGCGGCCGCGGCTTCGGTCTGGAAGACCGGCCAGCCGGGGTCGGGCTCGGGAAAGCCGAGGTCCACCACGACGAGATCACCGGTCTCGTCCCGGGCGAGGAGATGCCCCCGCCGGTACCCGCCGAAGGTGATCGAGAGCGCCGCGCGAAGCGGCCCGTGCTGCACCCCGGAGGCGAGATCGAGTCCGCTGGGCCCGTCCACGGCGATCACCGGACGCTCGAGATCGGCCACCCGGCCGAGCAGCGCCGCGACCTCCCCGCGGGGCGCCCCGGTGGCGCCGGTGCCGAGCAGGGCGTCCACCGCGAGGCCCACGGCGGGCCAGGGACCGTCGGGCTGGACGATGCGCACTCCGGCTTCGCGGGCGAGCCCGGCCATCGCGCGGGCCAGCTCGCCCGCACCGTCGCCGCTCGGCGCGACCCACACCGGCGCGCCCGCCGCGTGGAGCGCCCGGGCCACGACCCATCCGTCGCCGCCGTTGTTGCCGGGGCCGCAGGCAACGAGGACGCCCTGGCGGAGGCGGTCGGCGTAGCGCGCCGCCAGCACGCCCGCGGCGGCCCGGCCGGCGCACTCCATCAGCGCGCGGGCGGGGATGCCGCAGCGCTCGGCGCGCCGGTCCCATTCGGCGGCCTGGACGGGGGTGAGGACGGGGAGGGTGGGCATGAAAGGTGTGAACAGTCAACAGTCAACCGTTGACCGTCACTTGTGCCCCTGCCCGATGACCCGGCCGATGGAGATCTCCCCGTTGTCGATCCGGAGATTGAATCCGCACTCGGGATTGGTGCACACCCACGCCTTGTAGGTGATGGGAGCGCCGTCGCGGCCGTAGTCGGACAGCGGGATCAGGGTGCCGTTGCCGCATTTCCGGCAGGATGGCCATTGGATGGCTTCGTTCATCGCAGGTTTCCTCCCCGGCAGCCCCACCCCGCCCTCCCCGCATCCGCGATCAGGATCCCGGGATGCCCTGCCAGTCGTACGGGTGGTCGAAGGCCTCATCGAAGCTGTAGACCTGGTGGAAGTCCTCCACCCGGTCGTCCGGCTGGGTGACCAGGAGCCCGACCTCCACCAGGTGGTAGACGATGCGCCCGAAATCCTCGGTGCCGCGAACGCCCCAGTGCTCCAGCACCGAGCGGGCGAGCAGCCCATACTGCTCCAGCGCGTAGTCGCGGCACCCATGGCAGAGCTCCCGGCCCCCGACGTGGCGCCGGGCCGCCAGCTGGCGCTGGAGCCGCTCGATGCTCGCCAGCACGAAGAGGTAGGCGCGCTCGTCGTAGCGCGCCCCGCAGGCGCGGAGCCGGGTCAGGAAGTCGCCCGCCGACCGGAGCTCGCTCATCGGACGATCGCGAGCGCCGGCCGCCGGGCGGGCTGGTAGAGCGGGAAGCCGGACGCGAGCTCCCGCACTTCGCTCCGCACCCGCGCCACCGTGGCGTCGTCCCGGCGGGTGAGCACTTCGTCGATCAGCCCGGCGATCCGGGTCATCTCCGCTTCGCCCATGCCGCGGGTGGTGAGCGCGGGCGTTCCCAGCCGGATGCCGCTGGTGACGAACGGCGACTGGGGATCGTCGGGGATGGTGTTCTTGTTGACGGTGATGTCGGCGCGGACCAGGAGCTGCTCGGCCGCCTTGCCGGTGAGCCCCCTGGAGCGAAGGTCCACCAGCATCACGTGGCTGTCGGTGCCGCCCGAGACGATCGCGAAGCCGCGCTCGATGAGCGCCGCGGCCAGCCGCTTCGCGTTCGCCACCGTGCGGCGCGAGTAGGTCCTGAACTCGCGGGTCATCGCCTCGCCGAACGCCACCGCCTTGGCGGCGATGATGTGCATGAGCGGGCCGCCCTGGGTGCCCGGGAAGATGGACTTGTCAATCGCCTTGGCGAGATCGGCGCCGCAGAGGATCAGTCCGCCCCGCGGGCCGCGCAGGGTCTTGTGGGTGGTGGTAGTGACCACGTGGGCGTGCGGCACCGGCGAGGGGTAGACCCCGCCCGCCACGAGCCCCGCGAAGTGGGCCATGTCCACCAGGAGCGCCGCCGCCACCTCGTCGGCGATGCTCCGGAACGCGGCGAAGTCGAGGATGCGCGAGTAGGCGCTCGCTCCCGCGACGATCAGCCGGGGCCGGTGCTCCCGGGCGAGCGCGCGCACCTGGTCGTAGTCGATCAGGCCGGTGGCGGGATTCACTCCGTACTGCACCGCGTGCCAGAGCACGCCGCTGTGGCTCACCGAGTGACCGTGGCTCAGGTGCCCGCCGTGCTGCAGCGACATGGCGAGCAGGGTCTCGCCCGGTTTGGCCAGCGCCATGAACCCGGCGAAATTGGCCTGCGAGCCGGCGTGGGCCTGCACGTTGGCGTGCTCGGCGGCGAACAGCTTCCGGGCCCGCTCGATGGCGAGCAGCTCGACCTCGTCCACCACCTCGCAGCCCCCGTAGTAGCGCCTGCCCGGGTAGCCCTCGGCGTACTTGTTGGTGAGCGGCGTACCCATCGCGTCGATCACCGCCCGGGAGGCGAAGTTCTCGCTGGCGATGAGCTCCAGCCCGTCCCGCTGCCGGAAGAGCTCCTGGTCCACCAGGCGGGCGACGGCCGGATCGCTGGCGCGGAGCGACGCGTTGTGGTCAGGCATTCAGCGCGGTCTCCTCTATCCTCGCCACCGGTTGGGCGAAATCGGCGCAGTCCCCGGCGCCGGGCCCGTGGGTGCCCTGGTCCGGCGGCTGGAAGCCGGGCGCTGCCAGCTCTTGCACCACCTGCTCCTTGGGCGAGAATCCGTCACGGTCGGCGCGGATGGTGATCGTCGCGGACATGCTCTTCAATCTACGTTCCCCGGGGGAAAAGCGGGAACCGTCAGCGCCGCCCCCCCATCCACATCTTGGACAGCCGCACCACCGACCCGATCCGCTCCTCCGCCAGGCGGTCCGCCGCCTTGAACGAGGGGATCTTCTCCCGCTCGGCGATGGCGAAGATCTTGAGGATCACGTCGTAGATCTCCTGCGCCTTCCGCTTGGCGCGCTCCTGCGGCCACCGCTCGAGCTCGCCGTAGACGTTGATCAGTCCGCCCGAGTTGATCACGAAATCCGGTGCATAGAGCAGCCCCTTCTCCTCCAGCTCGATCCCGTGCCGCTCCTCGGCCAGCTGGTTGTTGGCGCCGCCCGCGATGATCTCGACCTTGAGCCGCCGGATCGTCTCGTCGTTGACGGTGGCGCCGAGGGCGCAGGGGGCGTAGATGTCGCCGGGCTGGTCGTAGATCGCCTCCGGCTTGACCGCCCTGGCGTCGAACTCCTCCACCAGGCGCTTCACCCGCTCCGGCTCGATGTCGGTGACCACGAGCTTCGCGCCCTCCTGGTGGAGGTGGGTGCAGAGGTAGTAGGCCACCTTCCCCGCCCCCTGAACCAGGACGACCTTCCCGGCCAGGCTGTCCTTCCCCCAGCGCCGCTTCGCGGCCGCCTTCATTCCCATGTACACGCCGTAGCCGGTGACCGGCGAGGGATCGCCGGAGAGGTTCTGCAGCCCGGCCACGTGCTCGGTCTCGCGGCGCACGAACTCCATGTCCGACGGCGAGGTGCCGATGTCCTCCGCGGTGATGTAGCGGCCCCCCAGCGACTCGACGAACCGGCCGTGGGCCCGGAACAGCGCCTCGCGGTCCACCCGCTTGTTGTCGCCCAGGATCACCGATTTTCCGCCCCCCAGGTTGAGGCCGGCCGCGGCGGCCTTGTAGGTCATGCCCCGCGCCAGCCGGAGCGCATCGGTGATCGCGGCTTCGGTGCCGCTGTAGCGCCAGAACCGGGTCCCGCCCAGCGCCGGGCCCAGCGTGGTGTCGTGGATGGCGATGATGCCGAAGTAGTTGCAGGAGGGCTCGTGGCAGAAGAGCAGCTGCTCGTAGGCCCCGGTTTTCATTTCGGCGAGGACGTCCATAGTGACCCCTAGTACTCGTAGAACCCCTTGCCGGTCTTGCGCCCCAGCTCCCCCGCCGCCACCATTTTCCGGAGCAGCGGGCAAGGCCGGTATTTCGGGTCGCCGAGGCCCTGGTGCATCACCTCGAGGATGGCGAGACAGACGTCGAGCCCGATGAAGTCCGCCAGCGCGAGCGGCCCCATCGGATGCGCCATGCCCAGCTTCATCACCGTGTCCACCGCCTCCTTTGTGGCGACCCCTTCCATCACCGCGAAGATCGCCTCGTTGATCATGGGGAGCAGGATCCGGTTGGCGACGAAGCCGGGGTAGTCGTTCACCTCGACCGGCGTCTTCCCCAGCGCCCTGGCCACCTCCAGAGTGCGCCGGGTGGTGTCGTCGCTGGTGGCGTGAGCCCGGATCACCTCGATCAGCGGCATTACCGGCACCGGGTTCATGAAGTGCATGCCGATCACCCGGGCCGGCCGCCCGGTGCGCGCGGCGATCTCGGTGATCGAGATCGAGCTGGTGTTGGTGGCGAGAATGGCGCCGGGATCGGCGATCGGGTCGAGCCGCTCGAAGATCCCGAACTTGAGGTCGCGCCGCTCGGTGGCGGCCTCGATCACCAGCTCGGCGCCCCGCGCGGCGTCGAGCGCCGTGGCGGGCGAGATGCGGGCGAGGATCCGGTCGGGCTCCGGGGCGGCGAGGGTCCCCCGCTTGACCTGGCGGGCGAGGTTGGTCCGGATCGTCTCTAACCCGCGGTCGAGCGCCTCCTTCGAGACGTCCACCAGGGCCACCTCCCACCCATGCTGGGCGAAGACGTGGGCGATGCCGTTGCCCATGGTCCCCGCGCCGATCACCGCCACCCGGCTCATACCAGCGGCTCCCGGTCCAGGTGCCGGCTCATCACCAGGCAGCCGAGCAGGAGGCAGAGCGTGGCCACCACCCCGCCCTCCGGCCCGAACCGGCCGCCGGTGAGCCACACCGGGTGACCGGGCACGTAGCTGAGCGCGGGCAGCGGGAGGGGGAGGCCGCTCACCGTGGCACCCAGGCTGGCCAGCGTGAGGTTCCACCCGAGATGCGCACCGGTCGAGCTCCAGAGCCCGCCACCGGAAAGGAACACCAGCCCGAGGAAGACGCCGGCCAGGACGATGTTCCCGATCGCGAGCGGGGTGGCGCCGGGGTTGAGCAGGTGGGCGAGCCCGAACAGCAGCCCGAGCCCGACCAGGGCCGCGCGGCGGCCCATGGCCCGCGAGAGCACCACCAGCGGCACCCCCCGGAACGCCAGCTCTTCCGCGAACGCCGCGGGAAAGAACACCGCGGTCAGCACGCCGACCGCCTGGAGCCAGTCCCGGAAGCCGCCTCCCCCGGCCCGCCAGGAGGCGCCGCCGATCGGCACCGCCGCCGCCATCGCGAGCGCGCCGAGGCCGACCCCGATCGAGAGCCCGCGGGCGAAACCCCGGAAGCCCCGCCCCACCGGGCGGAGCCCGAAGTCGGCGGCCCGAAGGCCAAGCTGCTTTCCGGCCGCCAGGGTGAGGCCGCCGAACACGGCCAGGAGCACCGCGGTCTGGAGCAGCGCGAAGGAGAACGCGCCCCCCGGAGTGGTGAGGCGCGTATCGGAACGGAACTGATGGACGATGGCGACCGAGGAAAAGAAGCCCCCGCACAGAAACGCGAGGGCCCAGCCCAGGGCGCGGATCCGGGCAATCAAGTCGCCTCGAGCGCGAGCGCCACCGCGTTCCCGCCGCCCAGGCAGAGCGTCGCGAGCCCGGTCGCGACCTTCCGGTGCCGCATCGCGAACAGCAGCGTGGTCAGGATCCGCGCGCCGCTCGCGCCGATCGGATGGCCCAGCGCGATCGCGCCGCCGTTCACGTTGACCCGCTCCCAGTCCCAGCCGAGGGCGCGGCCGTCGGCGATCGCCTGGACCGCGAACGCTTCGTTGGCCTCGATCAGCCCGTAATCGCCGATCGCGGTGCCCGCCTTCTTGAGCAGGCTCTGCACCGCCACGATCGGCGCGAAGAAGAGGTCCTTCGGCTCGCCGCCGCCGGTCGCGTAGGCTGTGATCCTCGCCGCCGGCGCCAGCCCGTGCGCCCTGGCGAAGGCCAGCGAGCTCACCACCACCGCGCTCGCGCCGTCGTTGAGCCCCGGCGCATTGCCCGCCGTCACGCTGCCGTCCTTCTGGAACGCCGGCTTGAGCTTCGCCAGCGCCTCGAGCGTGGTGTCCTTGCGCGGGCCTTCGTCCTTCTCGACCCTGGTCGTGCCACCCCTGGCCGCTACCTCGACCGGCACGATCTCGGCCTGGAAGCGGCACGCTTCCATCGCCGCCACCGCCTTCCGATGGCTCTGGAGCGCGAACTCGTCCTGCTCCTGCCGGGTGACGCCCGCTTTCTGCGCCGTGTACTCGGCGTAGCTCCCCATGGGCACGTTGCCGAAGGAGTCCCAGAGCCCGTCGTGCATCATCCCGTCCACCAGGGTCTGGTTCCCGGCCTTGATCCCGCCCCGCATGCCGTAGACGTAGTGGGGCGACCCGCTCATCGCCTCCATCCCGCCGGCCAGGACGCACTGCGCGTCGCCCGCCTTGATGGACTGCGCCGCGAGCATCACCGCCTTGAGGCCCGAGCCGCAGACCTTGTTGATGGTGACCGCCGGGATGGTGGCGGGCAGCCCGGCCTTGATCGCCGCCTGGCGGCCCGGCGCCTGGCCCGAGCCTCCCTGGAGCACGTGGCCCATGATCACATCGTCCACGGCGGCGGCTTCGATGCCGGCCCGCTTCACGGCCTCGCGGAGGACGATGGCGCCGAGCTCCGGTGCCGTGAGTGTGGCAAGGCCGCCCAGATACTTGCCGATCGGGGTGCGGCAGGCGGCGAGAATGACAGGCGTGGTGGCGTCGGACACGGAAACACTCGCTGGTGGTTGAGCGGAGGAAAAATAGGCGGCCCGGCCGCCGGACGGCTAGGCGGCGGAGGCTAGGGGGCGGCTTCCGGGCCGGGAGGGATACCGGGCCCCGGCGGCTCCATCGCGAGCGCGAGCGCGTACCGGAGCAGCTCGGTGCTGGACCGCAGGCCCAGCTTGCGCTTGAGCCGGTCGCGGTGGGCGTCCACCGTCTTGGCGCTCAGATGGAGCCGCACGGCGATTTCCTTGACCGTGTGCCCCAGGCCGAGCAGCGTCATGACCTCGACCTCCCGGTCGCTGAGGCGCTGGGCGGCCGGAGACATCGGGTGCCGCACCGCGGATCGGCGCCCGAGCAGCCTCCCCAGCGCCTCGCCGGCGAACCGCTCGGGAAGGTAGACGCCGCCTTCGAGCACCCGCCGGATGGCGGCCAGCACCTCGTGGGCCGGCTCCTGCTTGTTGAGGAAACCCGACGCCCCGGCCTGGATCGCCCGTTCGGCGAACAGCGCGGCGTCGTGCATGGTGAGGACCAGCATCCGGGTGGCCGGGCGGCGGGCCCGGATCTGCTTGATGAGCTCCAGACCGAGCCCGTCCTCCAGCTGGAGATCAATCAGCGCGAGCTCCGGTGCCAGCCGCTCGACCCGCTCCAGCGCTTCGGCGATGGTCGCCGCCTCCCCGCACACCTCGACATCGAGCTCCCGATTGATCAGCTCGGAGAGGCCCCGCCGGATGAGCGGATGGTCGTCCACGATGAGGATGCGCGCCCGCCGTCCGGCCTTCGACCGGCTCGCCGGCTTCGGGGCGCCCGGCGCCGCCGGTTTCCCTCTCGGCATGGGAGGTCTGGTCCTCGCTCGGGAAGGGCCCGTCCGGCTCAGCGGGCGGCCCCTGCGGGGCGCGCCCCGGTGGGGGGCTCCACCGCCCCCGTCCGATCGCGCCCCGGCGGGATGGTACAGGTGACGATCACGCCGCCCCGGGGCCGCGGCCGGATTTCCAGCGCGGCGCCGATGCTCCGGGCGCGGTGCTCCATGATGCGGGTCCCGGTCCCGCCCGGCGCCTTGGGCTGCTTGCCGAGCCCGCTCCCATCGTCTTCGACCGTGAGCCGGGTGCCCATGCGCCCCGCCCCGAGCGTCACGGTGATGCGCTTCGGCTTGCCGTGGCGGGCCGCGTTGACGACCGCTTCCCGGGCGATGTAGTAGAGGTGCGCGGCCGCCGCATCCCCCACGGTGGGCGGCCCGTCGGCGCGCAGGGTGCACCGCACCGGGTAGACCACCTCGGTATTGTAGGCGAGGGTGTGCAGGGCGCCGATCAGCCCTGCCCCGGTCACTTCAACCGGCATCAGGCCCTGGGTGATCCGGCGCAGCTGATCGCGGCTCTGGTCGAGGTGGCGCACCACCTCGGTGGCGCGCTCGGTCTCCGGCGAGGACGCGCGCTCGAGCCCCTTGCGGAGCGCCTCCGCCAGCATGCCGAGCCCGGCCAGCTGCGCCCCCAGCCCGTCGTGCAGCTCCTGGGCGAGGTGATTCCGCTGCTCCTCGGCGATCCGCTGGAGCGAAGCCTCCATCTCCTTCCGGAGTGAGATGTCCCGGAGGATGACGGTGTAGATCCGCTGACCCGGCACCGGGTGGATGCCGAGCTCCACCGGAAACTCCGACCCGTCCCGCCGCCGCCCGGTGCGCTCCACCAGATGGCCCGGAACCTCGACCTGCTCCAGCAGCTCGCGGGTGATCAGCTGTTGGCGGCGGTCGCCCGGCCGGGGGCTTATCAGGACATGGAAATCCTGGCGGATCGCCTCCCTGGCCGGCCAGCCGAACATGCGCTCGGCGGCGAAGTTGAAGCTCAGCATGGTGCCGGCCTCGTCGATGGCGATGATCGCGTCGGCCGCCGCGTCCACCACGGCCGCGAGAAGGCTCTCCCGCTCCCGCAGCTGCTCGGTGCGCTCGGTGATGCGCCGCTCCAGCTCCTGGTTGAGCCGGCGGATCTCCTGCTCCTGCCGGCGCCGCTCGGTCACGTCGTGCGCCGTCGTCGCGATGGCGACGGGGACATTGTGCTCGTCCCGCACCGCCATGATCGTCATGAGCACCGTCAGGATTCTTCCGTCCTTCGTCACCCGCTGCATCTCGAACTGCGCCGGGTCCTCTCCTCGCCGGGTCGCCTCCAGCAGACGACGCATCTCGGCCTGGCTCTCCGCCGGAGTGAGCCGGAGCAGGTTGAGTCCCATCCCCTCGGCATCATCGTAACCGTACATCCGCTGGGCGCCGCGGCTCCACCGGATGACCCTGCCCTCCAGATCGTAGAGGACGATGGCGTCGTTCGACTGCTGCAGCACCGCGGCGAGCCGGCGGGTCTGGGTTTCCCGTTCGAGCCGCTCGGTGAGGTCCACGAAGGTGATGACGACGCCCTCGATCCGGTTGTCGGCGGTGCGGTACGGCACGATCCGGCGGAGGAAGCGCCTCCCGGCCTCCGTGGCGACCTCCTGGTCGTGCGGCACCAGCCTGGTGAGCACCTCCGCGCAATCGTTCAGCAGAGTCCGGTCGTGGAACTTGGGCGCCAGATCGCGAAGCGGGCGCCCGATGTCGCTGGGCAGCAGGTTGAGCAGCCGCGCGGTCGGCGGGGTGAACAGTTTGACGCAGAGGGTGGTGTCGAGGAAGACGGTCGCGATCTCGGTGCTGTTGACGAGGTTGGTCAGGTCATTGGTGATCTTCTCCCGCTCCTCGATCCGCTCCTGGAGCTGGTTGTTGACGGTGCTCAGCTCCTCGTTCATGGACTGGAGCTCCTCCTTCGACGTCTCCAGCTCCTCGTTCGCGGACTGGAGCTCCTCGTTCATGGACATGATCTCTTCGTTCGAGGCCTTGAGCTCCTCGTTGGCGCTCTCCAGCTCCTCGATGGTGTTCTGCAGGTCCTCCCGGGTCGCCTTGAGCTCGTACTCCAGCTGGCCGACGGCGGTCGGCTGCCCGGATGCCGCCGGCGTGGGCGTTGGGGCGGAGTCCGGCCGGGGCTCGAAGGTGACCAGGAACAGCCCGTCCAGCTCCTTCGGCTCGGTGATCGGCTTGACCGTGATCACGCAGCCGAGCTGCCGGCCGTCCGCCCCATGGACGATTCGGGCCTCGTGATCCACCACGGTGACGTGCTCTCGCATGGCACGGTGGCAGACCGCGCGGACCCTGCTCCGGAACCCCGGGTGCGCCATCGCGATCAGGTCCCGGGTGGGCTCGCCGGTGGGAAGTTCCAGGAACTCCGACGTCGGGCCGGAGAGGTAGAGGATCTCGTACTTCCGGTTGATCACCACGGCGGCCGGGGCGAACTCATGCAGCAGCAGCCGCTGGGCGAGGTCGGCCAGATTCACCCGGCGGGCGCGGGCGGGCGCGGCGGCCCCGGGCCGGGCGTCGTCCACCGGCTCCAGGATGGGGATGTCGGCCGCGCCCCGGCGGGTCTCGCCGATCCGCCGGAAGATGCGCCAGCGTTTGGACAGCGACTCGAAGAGATCCACCTGGCGGCCGATGGATTCCTGCGAGCCGAGAAACAGGTATCCGCCCTCGCCCAGCGCGAAGTGAAACAGGCTGATGACCTTCTGCTGCACCTCGGGCTCCATATAAATCAGCAGGTTCCGGCAGGAGATCAGCTGGAGCCGGGTGAACGGCGGGTCGGCGATGAGGTTCTGCCGCGCGAAGACCACGATGTCCCGGAGCTGCTTGACCACCTGGTAGCGGTGGTCGTCCACCCGGGTGAAGAACCGGTGCAGCCGGTCGGCGCCGACGTCTGGCGCGATGGTTTCGGGATAGATCCCGTGCCGCCCGACCGCCAGCGCCTCCTCGTTGAGGTCGGTGGCGAACACCTGGATCGCCGGGACGTACCCGGCGCGGGCCGCCTCCTCCAGCAGGAGCATCCCGACCGAATAGGCTTCTTCGCCGGTGGCGCACCCCGCCACCCAGACCCGGATCGGCTCGTCCGGGGCCCCCCGCGCGAAGAGTTTGGAAAGCACCTGGAGCCGGAGCAGCTCGAACGCCTCGGGCTCCCGGAAGAACGAGGTCACCCCGATCAGCAGGTCCTTCGCGAGCGCCTCGGTCTCTCCGGCGCTCTCCCGCAGAAACTCGAGATAGCTCTCGAAGTCGTTGATCTGGCGCAGCCCCATCCGGCGCTGCATCCGACGGAGCAGGGTCTTCTTGCGGTAGCAGCGGAAGTCGTACCGGGCCCGGGTGCGGAGCAGCGCGAGGACCCGGGTCATCACCTCGGCCAGCCGCTCCGGCGCCCCGGGCGGCGCGTCCTCGAGCCGGAGATACGGATGCTCCACGTACTTGACCAGCGCCGCCGGCATCGCTTCCGGGGCCAGAACGAAGTCCACCGTCCCGGTGGCGATGGCGCTCCTCGGCATCTGGTCGTACTCCGCGGTGGTCGGGTCCTGCACCATCACCATCCCGCCGGCGAGCTTGATCTCCCTGATCCCCTGGGTCCCGTGGCTCCCGGTGCCGGACAGGATGATGCCGATCGCCCGCTCCTGCTGCTCCCGGGCCAGTGAGCCGAAGAAGGCGTCAATGGCGGTGCGAAGCAGACGCGGCTCGGACGGGGTCGAAAGCTGCAGGCGCCCCCTGGAGATGGACAGGTCCTTGTTCGGCGGGATCACGTAGACGTGGTCGGGCTCGAGCGGCATCTGGTGCTCGGCCTCGCCGACCACCATGGTGGTCTGCCGGGAGAGCAGCTCGGCCATCAGACTCTTGTGCTTGGGATCGAGATGGGGGACCAGCACGAACGCCATCCCCGAGTCGGCAGGCATGTGATTCAGGAATTTCTTGAACGCCTCCAGCCCGCCCGCCGAGGCGCCGATCCCGACCACGATGGGAGCCGGAGCCATGCCGCGGCCGCGCGCGCGCTCTCTGACCGCCGCGGGCCGCCTGGTGGGGCCGGCACCCCGCTTGCGTGGCTTCGCGACCCGGGCCGCGGACGCGGCGCTCGCGGCTTTCCGGCGCTTCTTCTTCTGATCGGCCATGGCCCCCTCTAGGGCGCAAGCTTCCTGGTCCGAACCTCCGCTTCCACCCGGGCGAGAAACCCGTCCACCGGCAGCACCTCCTGCTTGTTGCCGGCCCCCCGCACCCGGACCGCCACGGTGCCCGCCTCCGCTTCGCGCTGGCCCACTACCGCCATGTAGGGCACCTTGTGGACCTCGCCCTCGCGGATCCGGTAGTTGAGCGTCTGGCTGCCGGCGTCGAGATGGGCCCGGAGCCCCGCCGCGCGGAGCCGCGCGACGACCCGCTCCGCCGCTTCACGCTGCTGGTCCGAGATCGGCAGCACCCGCACCTGCTCCGGCGCGAGCCACACCGGAAAGGCGCCGGCGAAGTGCTCGATCAGGATCGCCATGAACCGCTCGAACGACCCGCTCACCGCGCGGTGGATCACCACCGGGGTGTGCTCGTGGTTGTCCTCCCCCACGTAGGCGAGCTCGAACCGCTTCGGCGCCTCGTAGTCGAGCTGAATCGTGCCCAGCTGCCACTTCCGCCCGATCGAGTCGTCTGCGACGAAATCGATCTTGGGCCCGTAGAACGCGCCGTCGCCCTCCTTGAGCTCGTACGGCAGGCCGGTCGCGTCGAGGGCGGCCTTGAGCCCGGTCTCGGCGCGATCCCAGGTGTCGTCGTCGCCGATCCGGACCGGGGGCCGGGTGGCGAACTTGAGCGTCGCGGTGAGCCCGAAGGTGCGGTAGTAGCCCAGGATGAAGTCGGCGAGCCGCTTCACCTCGTCGGCGATCTGGCTCTCCATGAGGAAGATGTGGCAGTCGTCCTGCTGGAACTGCCGCACCCGGGTGAGCCCGGCGAGCGCGCCGGAGACCTCGTTCCGGTGCAGCACGTCGTAGGTGGTGTAGCGGAGCGGCAGCTCCCGGTAGGAGTGCTTCTTCGCGAGATACATCAGGTAGTGCGACGGGCAGTTCATCGGCTTGAGGGAGAAATCCGGCTCGCCGGTCTCCCGATCCAGCACCAGGAACATGTTTTCCCGGTACTTGCCCCAGTGGCCCGACTGCTCCCACAGCCCCTTGTTGTACAGGAGCGGCGTCCTGAGCTCGTGGTAGCCGTCGCGCTGCAGCTCGCGAAGGTACTCGTTGAGCGCGTTGAGCATCGCGGTGCCGCGGTCGGTCCAGAACACCGCGCCCGGCGCCCAGTGGTGAAACATGAACAGGTCGAGCTCGCGGCCCACCCTTCGGTGGTCGCGCTTGCGGGCCTCCTCCAGCCGGTGGAGATAGCCGTCGAGCTCCTCCTGCCTGAACCACGCGGTGCCGTAGATGCGCTGGAGCATCTGGCGCCGCTCGTCCCCGCGCCAGTAGGCGCCGGCGGCGTGGAGCAGCTTGAAGTGCTTGAGCCGGCCGGTGCCCGGGATGTGCGGCCCCCGGCAGAGATCGGTGAACGGGCCGTCGGTATAGACGGTGATGGTCTCGTGATCGCCCAGCTCCTCGATGCGCTCCAGCTTGAGCGGGTCGTCGGCGAAGCGCCGGTTGGCCTCGGCGCGGTCCACGACCTCGCGCTCGAATGGATAGTCCTTCGCGGCGACGTCCCGCATCACGGTTTCGATCCGTGCCAGGTCTTCGGGGGTGAACGGGCGCGGCACCTCGAAGTCGTAGTAGAAGCCGTCCTCGATGGGCGGGCCGAACCCGATCCCCGCGCCGGGGAAGATCTCCCGGACCGCGGTGGCCAGCACGTGCGCCGCGGAGTGCCGCAGCACTTCGAGCGCGGTCGCGTCCTTGTCGGTGAGGATCGCGACGGCCGCGTCCTCCTCGATCGGCCGGGAAAGGTCGCGCACCTGGCCGTTCACCCGGATGGCGAGCGCGGCGCGGGCGAGCCCCGGACCGATCCCGCGGGCGAGCTCCTGGCCGGTGGTGCCGCGTTCGACTTCCCGCACACTGCCGTCGGGGAGGGTGAGCCGGATCGTGCTCACGGCTTGACGCCGGATTCGGCCGGTGTGACCACGGCGGGGGTGCGCCGTCCCAGAGTGAAGAAGAGGCCGAGGCCCACCAGGATCACCAGGGCGAGGATCACCAGGCGCAGGATCGGCAGCCGGGGATGAGATGCGGAAGCGTCGGGCATGATTCTCTCGTGGTTCTCGGACTCTCGGTGGGGTATTAACTTAACCGGATGAAACGTGCGGTGAGGCGGCCTTCCGGGTACCGCGGGAGCATGGATATCCGCCCCTGGATCCTTCTCGGGTTCGGGGTCGGAGCGGCCGCAGGCTTCCTGCTGGGCGAGCTGTTCGGCACCGAGGGGCACCGCCGGGCCGGGCGGGCGATCGCCGGTGTCTGGCGCGGTCTCCGCCACCGCCGCCCGAGCCGCTCCGAGGAGGCCGCGCGGGTCATGGCGGCCCTCCGCCAGGTTCCCGAGCTCGCCGGCCGGGACTTCGAGCTCCTCTCCATCGGGCAGGGCGGGTTCGAGCTGCACGGCTGGGTCGCCACCCGGGGCGAGCGCGCCCGCGCGTACCGCCTCGCGGTCGCCGCCTCCCCGGGGGACCGGATCGTGAATTGCCTCCTCGTGCGCGGGGAGGACGACGTCGCACCGGCACTCGTGCTCGACGACGCGCCGCGCTCGGCATGAAGCCCGACGCACCCTCCCCCCCCTCCCCCCCCTCCCGCCCCCCACAGTACGACCCCCCGGGACTCGAGACGGCGCTCTACGAAGAGTGGGAGCGCCGCGGGCTGTTCCGTCCCCGGTCGGACGAAACCGTCAACCGACCCACCGACACACCGACGCCTCGCCCCTACGTCATCGTCATGCCGCCGCCCAACGTCACCGACCGGCTGCACATGGGGCACGGCCTCAACCTCACGGTGCAGGACTGCCTGATCCGCTTCGAGCGGATGCGGGGCCGCGCGGCGGCCTGGATCCCGGGCACCGACCACGCCGGCATCGCCACGCAGAACGTGGTGGAGCGACTCATCGCCGCCTCCGGGAAGACGCGTTTCGACGTCGGGCGGGGGGAATTCGTGGCACGGGTGGAGGAGTACGTCCGGGAGACCGGCGAGACCATCCTCCGGCAGATCCGCGTCCTGGGCGCGAGCTGCGACTGGTCCCGCGAGTACTACACCCTGAGCGACCGGCTCTCCCGCGCCGTGCGCGAGGTGTTCGTGGACTGGTACGAGCGGGACCTCATCTATCGCGGCAAGTACATCATCAACTGGTGCCCCCGCTGCCTCACCGCGCTCTCCAACGAGGAGGCGGAGAAGGAGGATGAGGACGGCCGGCTCTGGCGGATCCGCTATCCGCTCGAGCAGGGCGGCCACCTCGTCGTGGCCACCACCCGG
The DNA here is from genome assembly GCA_036004545.1 of Gemmatimonadales bacterium. Taxonomy (GTDB): domain Bacteria; phylum Gemmatimonadota; class Gemmatimonadetes; order Gemmatimonadales; family GWC2-71-9; genus JABFSM01. The sequence continues at coordinate 11,663 of DASYRI010000088.1, read as the reverse complement.
CCCGAGACGATGCTGGGGGACACCGGCGTGGCCGTGCACCCCGACGACGAGCGCTACCGCCACCAGGTCGGAGCGATGGTCCGGCTCCCCCTGGCCGGCCGCCTGATTCCGGTGGTGGCGGACGCTGCGGTGGACAAGGACTTCGGCACCGGCGCCGTCAAGCTCACCCCGGCCCACGATCCGCTCGACTTCGAGATCGCCCAGCGGCACGGCATGGAGCCGCTCGACATCATGACGCCCGAAGCCCGGATGTCCGAAGTGGTCCCCGAGCGATTCCAGGGGCTCGACCGCTTCGAGGCCCGCGAGCGGGTGGTGGCCGAGCTTTCCCGGCTCGGGCTGCTCGAGAGCGCCGAGCCGCACCGCCACGCGGTGGGACATTGTTACCGCTGCGGCACCGTGGTGGAGCCGCGGCTCTCGGACCAGTGGTTCGTGCGGATGAAGCCGCTGGCCGAGCCGGCGCTCGCGGCGTATCGCGAGGGCAGGCTCCGGTTCGTGCCGGAGCGCTGGGGCGGCGTGTACGCCCAGTGGATGGAGAACATCCGGGACTGGTGCATCTCCCGCCAGCTCTGGTGGGGGCACCGGATTCCGGTCTGGTATTGCGACCTGCCCGATTGCCAGACCACCTTCGCGAGCCGGACCGACCTCGCCGCCTGCCCCGATTGCGGTGGCCCGCTCCGCCAGGACGAGGACGTGCTCGACACCTGGTTCTCCTCCCAGCTGGTGCCGTTCACCAGCCTGGGCTGGCCGGACCGCACCCCGGACCTGGCGCGGTTCTACCCCGGCGACGTGCTGGTCACCGGCCCGGACATCATCTTTTTCTGGGTGGCCCGCATGGTGATGTCGGGCCTCGACTGCACCGGGCAGCTCCCGTTCGGCACCGTGTACCTCACCGGCATCGTCCGCGACCCCGAGCACCGGAAGATGTCGAAGTCGCTGGGGAACGGGATTGACCCCCTCGACGTGATCGCCCGTTACGGTACCGACGCGCTCCGCTACACCGCCATCGCGGGCGCGGCGATCGGGAGCGACGTGATCCTCGACCCGAACGACCTCGAGGCCTCGTTCGCGCCGGGCCGCAACTTCGCCAACAAGCTCTGGAACGTGGGGCGGTTGATCCTCTCGAATCTCGGAGCGGAGTACGAGTCCCGCCCGCTCGCGGGGCATCATCCGAACGTGATACGGCGCGAGGAGCTCACCCTCTCCGACCGCTGGATCGTCGCCCGCTGCGACGAGACCGTACGGGAGGCGACCGCCGCCTTCGAGCGCTTCCGGCTCAATGACGCCGCCCTCGCGGTGCACGGCTTCCTCTGGAACGACCTCGCCGACTGGTACCTGGAGGTCATCAAGCCCCGGCTCTACGGCGACCAGCCGGGCGGCGACGTGGCCCGCGCGGTGGTGACCCGGACCTTCGACGTGGCGCTCCGGCTGCTCCACCCGGTGATGCCGTTCATCACCGAGACGCTCTGGCGCCGGCTGCCCGGGCGCTCGCCGGGTGATTCCATCAGCCTGGCGCCCTGGCCCGAAAGCGATCGCCGCGCCGCCGACGCCACCGCGCTGCGCCGCTTCGCGCTCCTCCAACAGCTCGTCGGCGCCATCCGGGCCATTCGCGCCGAGTACGGGGTGCCGCCCGGCCACGAGGTGCGGGCCACGGTCGCCACGCCGAGCTCCGATGCGCGCGAGGTGCTCCGATCGGACCGCACCACCGCCGCCCGGCTCGCGAAGGTCTCGGCGCTGGAAGTCTCGGATGATCACGCCGAGCATGCGGAGGCCACCGCGAACGCGGTGCTCCCCGACGGCACCTCGGTGAGCGTCCCCCTGGGCGACCTGGTGGATCAGGACAAGGAATGTGCCCGGCTCCAGGCGGAGGTGGAGCGGCTCGCCGGGGCGATCCGCGCGCAGGTCGCCAAGCTCGGCAACGAGCAGTTCGTCGCCAAGGCGCCCGCGGCCGTCGTCTCGCGGGAACGGGAGAAGCTCACCGCCTGGCGGGAGCAGGCGGGGGTGCTCGCGGAGAAGCGACGACGGCTCGGCTGCGCGGTGTGAGTCGGAATATCAGCGAGAAGCGAGTAGCGAGTAGCGAGGAGGGAAAAGCGCCCCCTTCTCGCTCCTCGCTCCTCGCTACTTCCCTGGCTCTCGTCGCTCTGTTTCTCGTCCTCGAATCGTGCGCCCGTATCCTCGCCCCCCCCGGCGGACCCACCGATCGCGCTCCACCCGTTCTCGTCGGCACGGTGCCCGAGTCGTTGGTGGTGCGCCCGGGCTTCAAGGGCGAGGTCGAGTTCCGCTTCGACGAAGTCGTGTCCGAGGGCGGCAGCCCCAACTTCGGCTTCGGCACCGGGGATCTGGAGAAGCTGATCATCCTCTCCCCCACGACGAAGGTGCCCGAGGTCCACTGGCGGCGCGACCGGATCACCGTCCGGCCCCGCGAGGGGTGGCGGGCGAACACGGTGTACCGGGTGGAGCTGCTTCCCGGCGTGGTGGACCTGGCCAGTAACCGGACCCGAACCGGCCGGGTGCTGACCTTCACCACGGGCGCCCCCCTGCCCTCCCGGACGATCCGCGGCCTGGTGGTGGACTGGAGCACCCAGCTGCCCAGGCCGCAGGGGGTCGTCGAAGCGGTGCTCCTGCCCGACAGCCTCGCCTATCGCACCCTGGCGGACTCGACCGGCCACTTCGCGCTGGGCCCGCTGCCCGGCGGCGAGTACCTGGTCTACGGCGTCCTCGACCAGAACAACAACTCCCGACTCGACGCCCGGGAGCCGTTCGATTCAGTCCGGCTCGCCGCGGGGCGGGACAGCGTCGGCGAGATCTGGGCCTTCAGGCACGATACCGTCGCGGCGCGAATCGGCAGCACGGCGCCGAACGACTCGCTCTCGATCGTGGTGACGTTCACCCAGCAGCTCGATCCGTATCGGCTCCTGCCGGCCGACTCCGTCGAGCTGCGGCTGCTGCCCGACTCCGTTCCCGTCAAGGTGCTCGCCATCCTCCCGCAGGCGATCTACGACACGGCGTTCGGGCAAAGGCGGAGCCAGGACATCCTCAGGACCCCGGCCGACAGCGCCCGGGCCCGCGCCCGCGCCGACAGCCTCCGGGCCGACAGCGTTCGCGCCGATTCGGCCCGCCGGGCGGCCGAGATAAGGATCCCCGGGGCCGAGCGGCGCCAGCAGCAGGGCCGCGACGCCGCCCGGCTGGGCACGCTCAAGACCAGGCCGCCGCTCTTCGACAAGCTCGTCATTCGGGTGGCAGAACGGCTCAAGCCCGGCGGTGGGTACGTCCTGACCATCCACGGCCTCCGGAGCGTGAGCCGCATCACGGGCACGGTGCAGGGCGGCGTGAAGATCCCGGAGCCCAGACCCGTCGCCGATTCCACCAGGGGCAAGCCGGACACGACCAGGGCGAAGGGGGACACGATTCCCCGCAAGAAGCCGTGACGGAAGACCGGAGGCGCGCCCTCCCCTCGGTGGACCGGCTGCTCCAGGAGCCCGGGGTGCGCGCGCTGCTGGAGAAGGCGCCGCGCAACGTGGTGGTCCAGGCCGCACGCGAGGCGATCGCCGCGGCGCGGAGTGGCCGCGCGCCACTGGCCGGCGACTGGGCGACCGATGTGGCCGAGCGGGTGGAGCGGCGGAGCGTCCCCTCGCTGCATCCGGTGCTCAACGCCACCGGGGTGGTGCTGCACACCAACCTGGGGCGGGCGCCGCTCGCCCGCGCGGCGCTGGAGGCCGTCGCGGCGGTGGGCGCCGGGTACAGCACGCTCGAGTTCGACAGCGCCACAGGCACGAGGGGGAGCCGCTCCGACCACTGTGCCTCCCTGCTCTCCGGCCTGGCCGAAGCCGAGGCCGCGCTGGTCGTCAACAACGCCGCCGGCGCGCTGGTGCTCGCGCTCAACGCGGTCGCGTCCGGGAAGGAGGTGCTGATTTCGCGCGGGGAGCTGATCGAGATCGGCGGCTCCTTCCGCATCCCGGAGATCCTGGAGAAGAGCGGCGCCGTGCTCCGGGAGGTGGGGACCACCAACCGCACCCATCTGGACGACTACCGGCGGGCGATCTCCCCGGCTCTCGGGACGATCCTCACCGTGCACCGCTCCAACTTCGAGCAGAAGGGGTTCGTGGCCCAGCCGGAGCCGCGGGCCATCGCTGAGCTGGCTCACGCGGCGGGAGTGCCCTATCTCCACGACGTGGGGAGCGGGCTGCTCGCCGACTTGGCGCCCTGGGGTCTTACCGGGGAGCCGCGGGTCCAGGACGCGGTGCGGAGCGGCGCCGACCTCGTGCTCTTCAGCGGGGACAAGCTGCTGGGCGGACCCCAGGCGGGCTGCCTCGCGGGCCGCGCGATGCTGGTGGGGCTCGCGCAGAAGAACCCGCTCGCCCGCGCCCTCCGCGCCGACAAGCTCACCCTGGCCGCGCTGGAGGCGACGCTCTCCCTCTATGCGGACCCGGAGATCGCGGTACGCGAGATCCCGGTGCTGCGGATGCTGACGATGAGCCAGGAGGAGCTTCGGCAACGCGCGGAGAAACTACAGTCCGTCTTTGCGTCTTTGCGTCCTTGCGTCCTTGTCTCCGGCCACTCCGCCGTGGGCGGCGGGTCGTTCCCGGGGGCGGAGCTGCCCACCACGCTCGTCGCGCTCGACCCGGGGGAGCTCGGCGCCGCCGGGCTCGCGCTTCGGCTCAGGATCGGGGCGCCACCAGTGGTGGCGCGGGTGCAGGAGGGTCGGGTGGTGCTCGACCCAAGAACGCTACCGGAGGAGGCGTTTTCCGCGGTTGGTGAGGCGGTCAAAGCCGCCATGGAAGTACGATGATCCCACTTTCCGTCGTTGCGTCTTTGCGTCCTTGCGTCGTGCCCGCCCCGTGACCGCACCCTCCGTCATTCCGTCTTTCCGTCCTTCCGTCTTTCCGTCCTTCCGTCCTTCCGTCGTTCCGTCCTTGCGTCCCGGCGTCTTCCTCGACCGCGACGGCACCATCGTCGTGGACCCCGGCTATCTTCGCGATCCCGGCGACCTGCATCTGATTCCGGGCGCGGCCTCGGCCATCGCTCGGCTCAACGGCGCCGGCTACCCGGTCGTGCTGGTGACCAATCAGGCCGGCATCTCGCGGGGGCTGCTGACCGGGGAGGACTACTTCGCGGTCTCCGCGGCGATGGAGGCGCTGCTCGCCAAAGAGGGCGCCCGGCTCGACGCGATCTACGTCTGTCCCCACGCTCCGGAGCGGGACGGACCCTGCCCGTGCCGGAAGCCCGCCCTGCTGCACTACGAGTGCGCCGCCCGGGACTTCGGGCTCGATACCCGGAGATCGTGGTACGTGGGAGACCGCCTGAGCGACCTGCTCCCCGCGCGGGCGTTCGGCGCGGGAGGCCGAGCCCTGCTGGTCGAGACCGGGCACGGCGCCGGGGAAGCAGCGGCGGCGCTGGAGGCGGGGTTCGAGGCGGTGGCCGACCTCGGCAGGGCGGTGGAACGGATTCTCGCGGCGCCCGCCGCTGATGGCGGCGCCCCAGTTGATTAGGCCGTCGGGCGGTGCTCCACGATGTGGCGGCGCTCCGGGTCCCAGCGCCACTGCGGCTCGGCGCCCCGGAAGTGCACCCCGCCGATGGACCGCGCGAAGCCCGAGAGCCGGCACCAGTCCGCCTTGCCCAGGAGGAGCTTCCGCCCCGCCGCGGTGAGCCGCACCGGACAGCGCCTGAGCTCGGGATCGCGGAGCTTGGCGAACCGGGGGTGCTCGCCCTGGAGGGCGGGCTCCTCGCCCTGGGCCAGTCCCCGGATCACGGCGTAGAACATCGCGTCGCCCATGAAGGGCCGGGGCTCGCGCCGCTGGACCCGGCCGAACGCGCCCGCCGGCGTCTTGGCACCCCGCGCCAGCGCTTCCAGTGCCCATTGCTCGGTCTGGCTCAGCCCGTTCCGGGTCGAGGGATACTCGGCGAGGTAGCGCCGCACCGCGGCCGGCAGGAACGGCAGGATCGCGCTCCGGGAGAGACTCACGTGAGAGAGCGCGATCGGGTCCGGCGCGTTGAACGCCTCCCAGGTCTCGCGGGCCAGCTCGAATTGCGCCGTCGTGACCCGCTCACGCAGGGGGAGGAGCGCGGCCAGCTGGGCCGCGGAGAGCTGGCCCAGCCCGATGAAGCGGCGGACGCCGGGAAAGCTTCCGATGCAGATGAGCGAGAGCTTCGCCTCCTGTGCCATCCCGGAGAGCCGGGCGAGCAGATACACCAGGATCACCTGGTCGAAGAGGTCCGCCTCGAACCAGAGCACCGTTTCGTCGTAGTTGACGCACTGGTCCACCCGGTGGTCCGCGCCCTTGATCTCCCGATAGGTTTCGCTCAGGGGAATCCCGTAGCGCGCCGACATGTAGGCCGCCCGCTCCTTCTGGCGGTGCGGCTCGCTGGCGTGGTGGTGCAGCGGGCCTTCGCAGAGCACGTCGGCCCAGCGGACCCGGTCACCCGGGATCCCCGCCTCGGGCAGCTTGTCGAGGATGTCGTCGCCGCAGCGGATGTGGAGGAACGGGCGCGGGTCCGGAAACTGGGTGAGCTTATATTTCCGGGCCATGTTTCTGCGCGTCGCGGTGGTGGTGTCGGGTAGGGGCAGCAATCTGGCGTCGCTCCTCCGCGCGCTCGGGGAGGACGCCCCCGCGGGCGTGGTTCTGGTCATCAGCAACCGGCGGGATGCCGCCGGACTCACGCTGGCATGGCGCCACGGCGTCCCCACCCACGTGCTCCAAGATAGCGCCGATCCGGCGGAGTGGCGGCGGGTGCTGGACGAGGCTGCGGCGGGGCTGGTGGTGCTGGCGGGCTACCTGAAGCGGGTTCCGGAGTCCGTGGTCCGGGCCTGGCGCGGCCGGATCATCAACATCCACCCCGCCCTGCTGCCGCTCCACGGCGGGGCCGGAATGTACGGGCACCGGGTCCACCAGGCGGTGCTCGCCGCCGGCGAGACCGTTTCCGGGGCAACGGTGCACCTGGTCACCGAGGAGTACGACCAGGGCGAAGTCCTGGGCCAGGCGCGGGTGCCGGTGCTGCCGGGAGATACGCCGGAATCCCTCGCCGCCCGGGTGCTCCAGGTGGAGCACCGGCTGCTCCCGGCGGCGGTGCTCGCCGCCGCCGCGGCCGGCCGCCCGGTGCCGTTCACGCTGGACGAAGTGGGCAGTGCCCTGACCCCTAACCCCTGACCCCCAGCCCCTGCCACATGCCCCGTGCCCTGATTTCCGTGAGCGACAAGTGCGGCATCGTGGAGTTCGCACGCGGGCTCGCCGATCTCGGCTGGGAGATCGTCTCCACCGGCGGCACCGCTTCCGCACTCCGCAAGGCGGACGTCCCGGTGACTTCCGTGGAGCAGGTCACCGGTTTTCCGGAAATCCTCGACGGCCGCCTCAAGACCCTGCACCCGGCCATTCACGGCGGCCTGCTCGCGCGGCCCGACATCGAGGGTCACCGGCGCGACCTGGCCAGCCACGGGATCCGGGCCTTCGACCTGGTGGCGGTGAATCTCTACCCCTTCCAGGCGACCATCGCCCGCCCGCCGGTGGCCCACGAGGACGCGATCGAGAACATCGACGTCGGCGGGCCGGCGATGCTCCGCTCGGCGGCCAAGAACTACGAGCACGTCCTGCCGGTGGTGGACCCCACCGACTACCGCTGGATCCTCGAGTCCCTCCGGCAGGGTCCGGTTCCGGAGGCCTGCCGCCGCTCGCTCGCCGCCAAGGTGTTCGGGCACACCGCCGAGTACGACACCGCGGTGGCCGGCTATCTCACCGATCCGGGCGAAGGGCTTCCACCCCGGATCAACCTGTCGGTGGAGCGGATGCAGGAGCTCCGCTACGGGGAGAATCCCCAGCAGCGCGCCGCCCTCTACTCCACCGAGGAGCCCCGCGGGATCCGCGACCTCAAGCAGCGGCAGGGCAAGGAGCTCTCCTTCAACAACCTGCTCGACATCGACGCCGCCACCGCGGCGGTGAGCGCGTGGAAGACCCGGCCCGCCTGCGCCATCGTGAAGCACACCACGCCGTGCGGCATCGCGGTCGGACGCACGGCGCTGGAGGCGCTCACCCGGGCCCGTTCCACCGACCCGGTCTCCGCCTTCGGCGGCGTGGTTGCCTGCAACACGGTGGTGGACCGGGGCATGGCGGAAGCGCTCCGCGACATCTTCGTCGAGGTGATCGTCGCCCCCTCGATACCGGACGCCTCGCTGGCGGTCTTCGTGGAGAAGAAGAACCTCCGGGTGGTCGAGCTCCCCATCACCTCGCCCGCGGGCTCGCTCGACTGGAAAAGCGTGCGCGGCGGCTTCCTGGTCCAGGACCTGTTCAGCTTCGACCCCTCGGAGGAGGCCTGGAAGGTGGTCACCGGCCGCGACCCCACGCCCGAAGAGTGGAACGACCTCCGCTTCGCCTGGGCGGCGGTGGCGGGGGTCAAATCGAACGCGATCCTGCTGGCCCGGGAGGAGCGAGCGATCGGGATCGGGGCGGGCCAGATGAGCCGGGTGGACGCGGTCTTCCTGGCCATTCACAAGGCCCGCAAGCAGCAGCACCCGACGGAGGGGTCGGCGCTCGCCTCGGACGGCTTCTTCCCCTTCCCCGACGGGGTGGAGGAGGCGGCCCGCGCCGGCGTCCGGGCGATCATCCAGCCCGGGGGCTCCATGCGCGACGCCGAGATCATCGCCGCGGCGAACCGCCACGGCATCGCGATGGTGCTGACCGGGAAGCGGATGTTTCGACACTAAACAGCGAGAACATGACCGAACCGACGCGCCAAGCCCCGCCCTACGGTTACGCCGTCCTGATCGCGGGCGTGGTGCTGGCCCTCTACCTCGCCACCCTCGCGCCCACCACGGCGTTCTGGGACACCTCCGAGTACATGGCGGCCGCGAAGACGCTGGGCATTCCCCACCCGCCCGGCAATCCGCTCTTCGTCATCCTCTCCCATACCTTCGGCCTGCTGCCGCTCGCGGCCAGCTACGCGGTCCGGATCAACCTCTTCGCGGCCGTGACCAGCGCCCTCTCGGCGGGCCTCTGGTTCCTGGTGGCGGAGCGCTGGCTCCGCACCATCGTCCCCGACCGTGCCCTCCGGCTCGGCGCGGCCGCCGCCGGGGTGCTGGTCGGCGCCACCTCCTGGACGGTGTGGAACCAGTCCACCGTCAACGAGAAGGTCTACACCGTCTCGCTCTTCTCCATCGCCCTCGGCACCTGGCTCGCGGTCCACTGGGGTGACGACGAGGAGAGCGCGCACCGGGACCGCTGGCTGGTGCTGATCGCGTATCTGGTCGCACTCACCTCCACCAACCACATGATGGGCGTGCTCGCCGCCCCGGCGCTGGTGGTGTACGTGCTGTGGACCGACTGGCGGGTGATTACCCGCCCCTGGGCGGTGCTCATGGGGTGGCTCCTCCTGCTCGCCGTCACCGGCAGCTGGAACGGCGTCATCGCGGGTATCCTCGGCGCGGTCGGGGTCGCGGGTCCGGCGTCGCTTTCGGCGGGCGACTACTTCGTGATCCTGGTGACGCTCGGGCTCACCACCTGGGCCGCCTTCACCGACGCGAAGAACCCCCTGCTCTACCTCGGCGTCGCGGCCGTGCTCGTGGGGGTGTCGCTCAATTACATCTTCCTCCCCATGCGGGGTGGCCAGTTCCCGCCGATCAACGAGGGCGAGCCCACCTCCTGGCACAAACTCGCCGACGTGCTCAACCGGGTGCAGTACGGCAAGCCCTCGGTGTTCAGCAGGCCGTACCTCCTGCCGGGCCAGGCTCACGCCGATCCGCGCGACCTGCCGTTCTTCCTCGACCAGCTCGGCATGTACGTGCAGTACTTCAACTGGCAGTTCGCGCGGGACTGGTCCGCGGTCCAGCGGCTGGCCACCGCGGCGTTCGCCGTCTTCGGGCTCTCCGGCCTTTGGACCCTGCTCAAGAAGGATCGTCGCGCCGGGATCGCCGCGCTCGCGATGCTCGGGACCCTCACCCTCCTGCTGGTGTTTTACCTCAATTTCAAGTATGGCTACTCCTGGCCGGTCCGCCCCGGAATCGACAACGAAATGCGGGAGGTCCGCGAGCGGGACTACTTTTTCATCTGCTCGTTCGCCTTCTTCGGCACCCTGGTCGCCGCGGGCATCGGGGCCGCGGCGCAGGCTCTGGTCGAGCAGTTCCGCCTCCGCGCCGCGGCCCTCCCGGTCTTCGTTGTGGGCCTGATCCCGCTCCTCGGCAATCACCTGACGGCGAGCCGGAGCCACGAGTATGTCGCCCGCGACTTCGCCCGCGACCTGCTCGAGTCGGTCGAGCCGTACGGCATCCTCATCACCGCCGGCGACAACGACACCTTCCCCCTCTGGTACGCCCAGGAGGTGGAAGGGATCCGGCCCGACGTGACGCTGGCGAACCTCTCGTTGATGAACACCGACTGGCACCTGCGCCAGCTCCGGCGGCGGAAGACCCCCGACTTCGACCCGTCGAAGGCCTTCGACCTCTGGAAGCCCCGGGCCGACACCAGCGGCATCCGGATCGGCTCGGGGGGCTCGGACGGGTGGCCCAGGCCCGCCAATCCGGTCCTCGATCAGACCGAGGAGGAGCTCGACAGCCTGCCCGACTATTCCCGGGTGCCCAAGAACAGCGGCGTCAAGTTCGGCGACCTCACCATCGCCTTCGGCTCCGAGTTCGTGGACCGGAAGGACCTCGCCGCCGTCTTCCTCATTCGCGACAACCTGGGCAAGCGGCCGATCTACTTCGCCTGGAGCGACGGCCCCTACCCCGACGAGACCCTGGGGCTCACGGCGTTTCTCGTCTCGCAGGGGCTGGTGCGGAAACTCTATCCCAAGCCGATCGAGCCGTCGGCCAACATCGTCCTGACCCAGATGGGCTACACCGACCTGGAGCGGTCCCGCGCGCTCCTGGCCAGGGGATACCGCTGGGAGAGCGCGGCCCGGAACCGGCCCCGCGGGTGGGTGGACAGTCCGTCGGCCTCGATCCTCCGGCTCTATTCGATCGTGTACGGCGGAATGGCGTCGGCCTTCCGCGAGCATGGCGACAGCGCGCTCGCGGCCCGCGCGGACTCGATCGCGAGGAAGGTGGACGCGCAGGTCCGGCGGGCCGGCCCGGATCCCTGAGCTTGTCGCCGGCCCCGGCCGGTCCTAGCTTGACCGGATCAGGCGTGGTGGCCGAGTGGTTGAAGGCAGCGGTCTTGAAAACCGCCAAGGGCGAAAGTCCTTCGTGAGTTCGAATCTCACCCACGCCGCTTCACCCCGTCGCGTACTCGAGCGACACCGTACCGGTCTTTTCATAGACTCTGTGCTTCACCAGCTTGAGCTTGGCCAGCCGTGCCGGGTGGGGCAAGAGAGGCACCCCACCACCGAGCAGTACCGGGATGATCGCAACCTCGACCGCATCTACCAGCCCAAGCTCCAGCAGGCTCTGGAACAGCGAGCCCCCGCCGAACAACCAGATATCCTTCCCCGGCGCCGCCTTGAGCGCAGCCAGGGTCTCCACCGGCTTGTCCGTCACCGTCGCATCGGGGCAATCGGCCTGAGGCAACGTGCGTGAGACGACGTAAGCCTTCATCCCACTCATCGTGCTCGCACCGCCCTGCTTCCGGGTTGCCTCGTAGGTTTTGCGGCCCAGGAGGACGGTGTCGAACCCCCCGACCAGCGCGCGGAAGTCGATCTCCGGATCCATGACGATCCAGTCGAATTCCCCCTTCGGGCCCGCAATGTAT
>DASYRI010000087.1:0-6486 GCA_036004545.1 Gemmatimonadales bacterium | reverse complement strand
AGATCGGCGCCGTCGGGTGCGCGGTCGAGCACGATCGCTCCGCCCGCCTTGGTGATGTGGAGCCTGCCGGCCCGAGGCTCGCGACGGTCGCCCTGCCCGACGTGGATGTCCTTCTTCCGGTCCACCGTGACCCGCTCGAGGTCGCCGGTTTCCTCCCCCCGGTCGCCGCCGGCCCCCTCGGTGTAGATCACCGGCCCGCTCCCCGACCAGCCGCGGAGCCCGCCCCGCACCCGGGACAGCGTCACCATCCCGCCGCCGGTGCTCACCGAGCCGTGGAGGTCGGAATCGGAGACCCGGATCGTGCCGCCTCCGGTCGAGATCGTGGCCTGCCCGCTGGCCCCTTCGATGCTGATCTCGCCACCCCCGGTCTCCCCGCTGAATCGGCCGGTCAAGCCCGCGATCGCGACGCCGCCTCCCGCCGAGTTCAGCCGGATGTCGAACCGCCGGGGCACGTGGATCTCGAACGCGTGGGAGGTGGAGGAAGGCCGGCGCTCCACTTCCTGCCAGTTGTGGAGCAGGATCCCGCGCCCGCTCTTCTCCAGCGAGACCCTGGTGTCGCGCCAATCGGGCCCCGAGAGGTACGCCCGCACCGTGACCCTCGGCTGATCCCAGGCCCGGATATCCACCGAGCCGCCGCTCTCGAGATCCAGCTCCAGCTCACCTCCCGGCGACGCCTCGACCGACCGCTCGAAGACGGAATCGGCGGGCGGCGCCACCAGGGCGGCCGGGCGCGATTCGGGCTCCCCCCCCGCTGGCGCGCGCCGGAGATTCACGACCGAGCCCGTCGCCGCGGGGCGAGGGGTTTCCCTCGCGACCTCGAGGGCCCCGGAGACGGTCACCGGCGCCGGACGGAGCACCGCGAGCGGAAGGACCAGCAGCGCTAACCCGCTCCACCCGGCCGCCCGGGCTGGTGCCCGCGGCGCGTGCCGCGCACGGGTGTGGTCCAGGACGGCGAGCAGCCGGCCCTCGAGATGCGACGGCCGAGCCATGCCGATCGCCACCATGCCGCCCGGCCGAAGCGCCTGCGACCGCCGCGCCACGTCGAGCAGGTGGGCGGCGTACTCCGCGCCGGGAGTCCCACGCTCGAGCACCAGGTCGTCCGAGGCCCGCTCGCTCTCCGAGCGGAGCCTGCGAGCCGCCATCCAGGCGAGCGGGTGGAACCAGTAGACCGCGCAGGCCACCGACGCCGCGAGCTGCGCGAGATAGTCCCCCCGGGCGACGTGGGCCAGCTCGTGCGCCAGCACCACGCGGCGCCGCTCGGTTGGCCAGGAGCCCGCGTCGTCAGGGAGCACCACCACCGGGCGGAACCCCCAGGTGACCGGCGAGCCGACCGCGCTCGAGCGGAAGAGCCGGGGCGGAGCGTTGAGCCCGCTCCGGAGCGTGAGGTCCTCCAGCAGCCCCTGCCATTCCGGTGCGGAGAGCGGCGTCGCCCTGCTGACCAGCCGGGCCAGCCCCCAAAGCCCGACGGCGCACCAGCCCAGGACGGCAAGAACGCCCAGGAGATAGAGGGCGGCGAGCAGCGCCCCAACGTCGAGCGGAGGAGCTGACGCGCGGGCCGCCGGAGCTACTGTGACGCCGGCCGCCCCGGACGTGGTGACAGGCTTCACCGGCGAATCCTGTCCGGCGCTTGCCGGCGCCCGGTCAACGACCAGCCCTCCAACGGAGGGAGCGGCGACGGTCCACGACGCGATCCGCACCCGCACCGCCGGCGCGATTGGCGCCGTCAACGTGAGCACCACCGAGCCGGTGAGCGCCAGCATCCACACGAAGTGGCGCGCGGCGGCCGAGGCGTGGCGGAGGAGGCCGGCGACGCTCGCGCCGAGCAGGAGCACCAGCGTCACCTTGAGCAGGAGCCCGAGCACCGGCGGAGCGGCGAGCAGGGACGCGAGGGAGCGCATCATGGACGGCCTCCGTTCTTCCGCGCCCGTTCCACCAGCTGGGCGAGGCGCTTGAGCTCTTCCGGCGAGAGCGGTTTGTCCGCGACGCCCAGCATGGCGGCGACCGCGGTCTCCATCGAGTTGTTGAAGAAGGTGGTGAGGATGTGGCGCGCCGCCGAGCGCTGTGCGTCGGTCCGGCTGCCGGCAGGGAGATACACGTGGCGGGGGCCGTCCCACTCGTGGCGGACGTGTCCCTTGGTCTCGAGGAGTTTGAGCATGCCCCGGACCGCCGAGTAGCTGGGCGGGTCGGCGAGGTCCTCGAGCACCTCCGCCGCGGTGGCCTGGCCGCGGCGGAAGAGGACGTCCATGATCTGCCGTTCCCGCCGGCCGAGCTCCGCGTAGCGGTTGGCCATCGCGCGCCTCCGGTGAGTGCTAGTGTATTAGCACGTTGCCAACACACTAGCACCAATCGGGGAGGCCGTCAAGCGTCGGCTTCTGGAGCCGGGGACGACTGGGCCAAGCCCGGGGGAGACACCTGACCCGATGCTCAGGGCAGCGCGTTGGCCGTCGAGAGGACGAGGCGGGTCCACCCGGGCGTCGCCTTGAGCGGCAGGTGCCAGGTGACCTTTCTCCCCTGCGACACCGCGGACCCGAACAGGTAGTACGTCTTTCCCGCCGAGAGGTCGGGGGTGTTGGCGACGCCGCCGGCGTCGGCCTTGAGCTGCGCGACAGTATGTGCGCCCAGCCCCTGAACGACCTTGGCGCAGGCGGCTTCACCCGCCACCGTCGTGCAGGTCTGCTCCAGCACCTTGGGCGCCGAGGTGCCGGCCGGCTGAGCGACACCGGCCTCCTTCAGAACGCTTTCGAGCGGGACATCCAGCAGGAGCAGCGCGGCACCGGCGAACGCGTTGCCGCCGGAAGTCGGGGCGGGCAGCCCGCCCACGATCTGGAAGGCGGGGCCGTTGCCGGTGGGCTGGGCCGACGCCGACGGGATCCCGAGCGAAGCCCTCGCCGCCGCGGCACCCTGTTCCGCCTGCGAGGCCTGGGGCCCTGCCGGTGTGAGGATCCCGAGCGGACAGGTGGCCGACCTCGGGGCGTAGGTGAGCTGGCCCTCGCCGTTGGTGCCGGTCGTCTTCCGCCCGTCCACCCGGACGGTGCCCGTCCCGCCGAGCCGGCCGTCGCTCTGAACCGTGAGGTTGAAGGGCGCGGCGCCATTGGCCACCGAGATGACCACCGCGCCGCCCGCGATGCTCCCCGTATAGGGCCGAAGCGCCGTCACATCCCTGCAGCCCACCACTGCGCCCTCGGGGCGGAATTCGATATCCAGCGCCGTCAGGGTGCCGTATTCCCCGATCATCCGGAGCCCGGCCGGGACGGTCGAGCCTTCGCCTGGATCGCTTCCGGTCGCCAAGTTGAGCATCGACGAAACGGCGGAGCCCACAGTCCCGGTCGTCGAGGGCCCGGAGGCTGAAAGCTGCCCCAGGTTGCAGCGCCGCGTCATCGTCTCGAACACCGGGCGGGAGATCGGCTCGGTCCGCCCGTCGGACCAGGTCCGGGTGCCATACTGGATCCCGGTCTGCACCTGCCCCTGGATGTCGGTGGGCCCCGGGCCGTAGAGCCGGCCGTCGGACCGCATCGTGAGGACGATATTCCGGGGCTCGGAGGTGATGGTGATCCGGACGCCGTCGGGCGCGATTGCCAGCGTGTAGTCATGGTTCTCGGGAACCAGGTCGCTGCACCCGACGCTCACGAAGTCGGAGAAGAAGGTGAAGCTCAGCTTGTTGGTGCCCGGGTACACCCCACCCATGCGAAGCCCGTGCTTGGCCTCCCCCCGGAGGAGGCCGCCGAGACCCGGCACGGCCGAGCTGGCCATGTCGATAAAGCTCTTGCCGATGCCCTCCATCATGCACTGCGTCTGACCGCGGCCCGATTCGGCGCAACGCCGCATCGCGGCCTGCTCCTGCTCGAGCTTGCTGGGTTCCGCCGCGACCTGGACCCGGCGCATCTCCTCGGAGTCGGCCCGCGCGCGGGCGGCCCAGCGGGCCTTGTCGTTGCCGACGCTCTGGGAGAAGGCCTCCAACACGGAGACCGGGAGCAGCTTCGCCAGCTCGACACCCTCGACGCCGAAACGGGGATCGGTCCGCATGTAGCGGTAGGGCGTGTTCATGCTGACCTTGGGCCAATTGCCGTAGCGGCCGGGAAAGGCGCTGTCGATCGCCTGGCCGATATAGTACTCGGCAACCTGATACTGACCCAGCAGCTTCATCTCATCGGGCAGGAAGCCACGAAACTCCCGGCGTCCCGAGAGCTGCTTGATCACCTCCTGAAGCTGCCAGAGGGCGCCCATCTTCCGGAGGGCGCTCTCCCGGGGATCGGGCATCACCATGGCCTTGACCACCTTGTCGACGGTGGGGAACTGCGCCAGGTAGGGCGGGTCGGTAGCCTGGGCGGCCGCGGGCACCGCCCGGAGGAGTCCGGCCGAGAGGAGCAAGGCAAGGGCGCGGGACATGTCCCCTCCGAGAGAGAGCGTGCGAGACGGTGGCGGCTGCCAATTCTACTCTACACCACGCCTTGCGCAATTCGGCACGGGGAGGCGTCATGCCGGGGCCGAGCCCCCGCGAAGCTGGCCGGTCATAGGCACGCGTTGTAGATTCGCCCCATGAGACCCGGACTCCTTGCCCCGCTGGCCCTCCCGCTTTTCCTGGCCGGGGGCCTCGTCCACGCGCAGGCCAACCCGGCCCAGCAGCCGCGCACCCGCCCTCCCGACAGCACCCGGCAGGCCGCCGCCACGCCGCAGCGTCCGGCGACGCCGCCGGAGGAGAAGAGCTCGGTCACCCACCACACCGCGCGGATCGGCGGCCAGCAGATGGCCTACACCGCCACCGCGGCGACCTACATCGTCAAGGCCGACGACGGCTCGCCCAGGGCGGTGTTCTTCTTCGTCGCCTACACCCGGGACGCCACCGATCCGGGCAAGCGCCCGATCGCGTTCGTCTACAACGGCGGCCCCGGCTCGGCCTCGAGTTACACCCACATGGGGCTCGGCCCCCGGCGGACCGTGCTCACCGACGACGGTTTCGGGATGCCGGCGCCCTACACCACCGTCGAAAACAACGACTCGTTCCTCGGCGCCACCGACCTCGTGTTCGTGGACGCGGTCTCCACCGGCTACAGCCGTCCCGTCCCCGGCGAGAACCCGGGCCAGTTCTACGGCCTCACCCAGGACGCGAACGCCTTCTCGGATTTCATTTATCAGTACCTGACCCGGAACGACCGCTGGGCGTCGCCCAAATTCCTGATCGGCGAGAGCTACGGCACCACCCGGTCGGCGATGCTCTCGATCACGCTCCAGCGCCGCCACCAGATCTATCTCAACGGGATCGTGCTCGTCTCCACCGTCGGGTTCGGCAGCTGGGGCGCCGACGACCGCACCATCTTCTTCCTCCCCACCTTCGTCGTGTCGGCGTGGTACCACAAGGTGCTCTCGCCCGAGCTCCAGCGCTTGAGCGTCGTCGAGGTCGCGGCGCAGGCCCGGACCTTCGCCCACGGCGAGTACGCCGCCGCGCTGGAGAAGGGCGACGAGCTTCCCGCAGCGGAGAAGCAGCAGATCGTCACCAGGCTCGCCCGGCTCACCGGCCTCACCCCCGGGTACCTGGAGCAGACCAACCTGCGGGTGAGTCCCCAGCGCTGGTTCAAGGAGCTGCTCCGCGAGAAGCGGCTCACGGTCGGGCGGATTGACGCGCGGTTCACCGGGATGGACGCCGACGCTGCCGGCGAGCGCTACGAGTACGATCCGAGCCTCGCTTCGTACGACGGCGCCTACGTCGCCGTCTTCCAGGACTACGTGCGCCGTGAGCTCAAGTGGAACACCGACATGTACTACACCCTGAGCGGCAACGTGCAGCCGTGGGACCAGGGGCAGCCGGGCCAGCCGGCGGAGGCGCTGCGGTCGGCGATGACCCAGCAGGGCCAGCTCCGGGTCCTCATCGTGGCCGGCTACTACGACGTTGCCACGCCTTTCAACGGGATCGAGCAGACCGTCTCGCACATGAGCCTGGAGCCCGCGATCCGCAAGAATCTGAGCT
Organism: Gemmatimonadales bacterium; assembly: GCA_036004545.1. Taxonomy (GTDB): domain Bacteria; phylum Gemmatimonadota; class Gemmatimonadetes; order Gemmatimonadales; family GWC2-71-9; genus JABFSM01. The sequence continues at coordinate 524 of DASYRI010000087.1, read as the reverse complement.
TCGCCTATTACGAGGCGGGCCACATGATGTACATCGAGAAGAAGTCGCGCGAGAAGTTGCACCGCGACGTGACGGCGTTCATCGCCGGCGCGTCCAGGGGTGAAGGGGTGAGCGCGACCCCGTAACCCGCCGCCGCCCGCCTGCCGCCATGCCCCGTCCCGCCCTTCAAGGAGACCCACATGTTGATGGTTCGCGAAGTCATGTACTGCAAGCCCGGCAAGGTGCGCCCGCTGGTCCAGAAATTCCTCGCGATGGACAAGCTGGGCCGCAAGGCCGGGATGCCGAAGATGAAGGTGATGACCGATTTCTGCGCCGAGCGCGACTGGACGATCGTCGCCGAGATGGAGGTGGCGAACCTGGAGGAGTTCGAGAAGATGATGTCGGGCGCCGGGCAGAAGCCGGAGGACGCGAAGGAGATGGAGAAGCTGATGGAGGGCTACCACGACCTGGTCGAGTACGGACGGCGGGAGATCTACAAGATCGAGGGCTGATCCCCCGGAAAAGCGGCCTCACCAGATGGTGAA
>DASYRI010000086.1:0-6691 GCA_036004545.1 Gemmatimonadales bacterium | reverse complement strand
GCGGCTCCGCGAGGAAGCGGCCGAGACGGCGCGCAGCCTCGCCCGCGGGGGCGGGGGCGGGGGCGGGGGCGGCGATCCGGCGGAGCAGTCCCGCTGGGCACGGCGCGCGCTCGAGCTGGACGAAGACGACGAGGAGATGCGCGCCCTGCTGGATCGGCTCCGCCGTGCTGGAGTGGGGCCGCCGTCGGCCGTGCCCGGCGGGGCGGCGCCCGCGCCGATCCGTCCGAGCACCGATCCGGGACTGCTCGCGATCTGTCCGTTCACCGTGCGCGGAAATCCGGCGCTCGAGTTCCTGAGCGAGGGGATGGTGGACCTCCTCGCCGCCAGGCTCGACGGCGCCGGCGATCTCCGGGTGGTGGAGCCGCGCCTCTCGCTCTCCGGCGGTGGCCCCGCGCCGGCGGCTTTGCCGTGGACCGTGGCACGGGGGCAGGAGCTCGCGGCGCGGGCCGGGGCCGGCGGGTTCGTGCTGGGCGGAGTGGTCGAGGCAGCCGGCCGCCTGGAGGCTTCCGCCGCGCTCCACGCCGCCGGCGGCGCGCTTCTGGTCCGGGTGGAAGGACGCGCCGAAAGTGAAGCGGAGCTCTTCGAGCTGGTGGACCAGCTCGCCCGCGGCCTTCTGGCCGGGCGGTCCGAGGCAGCGGGCGATCGGCTCGCGCGCCTCGCGGCGCGCACCACCGAGTCGCTCCCCGCGCTCAAGGCGTGGCTCGCGGGGGAGCAGACCTTCCGGCTGGCGCGCCACCTCGAGGCGGCCGAGGCCTTCCGGCGCGCCACCGACGCCGATCCGTCCTTCGCGCTGGCCTGGTACCGGCTCGCGGCCGCGCTCGCCGCGAGCGCGCTGATCGGGCCCGCGCGCGAGGCCTCGGCCCGGGCTCACCGCCACCGGGAGCGGCTCTCCGAGCACGACCGGCTGCTGGTGGAGGCGCAGCACGCGTGGCTCACCGGCCAGGGCGCCGACGCGGAGCGGCGCTACGCCGCGCTGGTGACCGCCTGGCCCGAGAGCCTCGAGGGCTGGTTCCTTCTGGGCGACGTCCTGGTCCACAGCAATCCCTACCGGGGGCGGAGCGCGGCGCTGGCGCGGGAGCCGTTCGAGCGCGCGCTGGCGCTCGATCCGGAGCACCTGGGCGCGGTGATCCAGCTGGCGCGCATCGCCGCGATGGAGCGCCGCGCCGAGGACCTCGACCGCCTGGTGGAGCGCGCGCTCGCGCTGAGCCCGGGCGGCGACCAGGCGCTCGGGCTCCGCGCCCTCGGCGCCTTCGTGAACGGGCGAGCCGCCGAGCTCAGCGAGGCCACGGGCGCGCTGACCAGGGCGCGCGGGCTCACCATCGCGCGGGCCTTCGCCGACGTGGCGCTCTACGGCGGGGACCTGGTCCGGGCGGAGCGTTTCGGGCGGGAGCTCTTCGCCGCGGCGCGCTCGGAGGAGTTCCGCGCCTTCGGCATCATCCTGCTCGCCCACCTCGACCTGGCCCGCGGGCGCGCGGTCGAGGCCTTCGACCGGCTCCGCGAGGCGGAGCGTCTGGAGCCGGCGTGGGGGCTGGAGACCCGCGGCCTCTTCGCGGCGCTCCCGCTGCCCTTCCGCGAGCGGGAGCCCGAGCGCCTCCTCGCGATCCGCGACGAGCTCGCGCGCTGGGATCCCGGAACGGCACAGCCGGCGAGTGCCATTCCGCTCGCCTTTCACAACGAGCTGCACCCGCACCTCCGCGCCTTCCTGCTGGGCCTGCTGGCCGTCCGGCTCGGCGAGCCCGCGGCCGCCGCACTGGAGGCCGAAGCGCTGGCCGAGCTGCCGGTCCCGGAGCAGGCGGAGGCGCTGTTACAGCATCTGGGCCGGACCCTCCGGGCCGAGCTGCTCCGGGCCAGGGGGGCTCCCGGGGAGGCGCTCGCCGTGCTGGAAGCGGGCCGGTTCGACGTCTGGTTTCAGTACGCGGTCGCCTCGCCGTTCTTCGCCGGCACCTACGAGCGGTTTCTCCGCGCCGAGCTGCTCGCCGGACAGGGGCGGCTGCCGGAGGCGCTGCGCTGGTGGGCGGCGATCGCCGAGCGCACCCCGTTCGAGCTGCCGTTCCTCGCCCCCGCGCTGCTCCGGCAGGAGGAGGGCTGGCGCGCGCTGGGTGACGAGGAGCGGGCCCGGCGCGCGGGAGAGCGGGCGCGGGCGTTGTGGGGCGATGGCTCCACGTGGTAGTCTTCCCGGACCGGTTCGCGGCACTGCCGCACGCCGTGTCCCGGATTCCCTCAAGGAGAATGCGATGCGGGCGGCGCGAGCGCGACGCGTGGGAGCGGCGGCCTGGCTGGCGCTGATGACGACGGGCTGCGCGGGGTGGCGGGTGGAATCGGCCTCGCCCAGGGAAGTGCTGCGCAATCCCGACGTGCACGCGGTCAGGATCATCAAGCCCGACCGGTCCAAGGTCGAGATCTACGATCCCGCGATTCAGGGCGACAGCATCACCGGACATCCCACCCAGCGGGCGGTGGCCCGGATGATCCTGCCGCTGAGCCAGGTGCAGACGATCGCCACCCGTCACACCAGCATCGGCAAGACGCTGCTGGCCGGGCTCGCCATCGCCGGCGGCGTCGCGGCGTACGCCCTCCTGATGAGTCTCAACCAGACGCCGTGAGCCGCGGAGGCTCAGACCTCCACGCGGTGGGTCTCGGGAGCGAAGAGCGTCGCCACCAGCGAGACGGCGCAGGACAGCGCGACGTAGGTGGCGACCGCCGCCGGGCCCCAATGGGCCAGCAGCACGGTCGCAATGTATGGCGCCAGTCCCCCCGAGAACACCGACGTGAGCTGATAAACCAGCGAGACCCCGCTGTAACGCACCCGGGTGCCGAACAGCTCCGAGAAATACGCCGCCTGGGGCCCGTACATCATATCCTGGGTGACGTTGAGCCCGAGCACGATGGCCAGCGCCACGAAGCCCGGGCCCCGCCCCAGCAGCCAGAAGAAGGGAAAGGCGTAGAGCAGCGAGAGCACCGCGCCCGTCAGGTACACCGGCCGCCGCCCTACCCGGTCGGAGAGCGCCGCCCAGAGCGGGATGGTGAAGAGCCCCACCGTCGCGCCGACCGCGAGCCCGCCCAGCATCGTGCTTCGGGTGTAGCCCAGGGTCTTCTCTCCGTAGCTCAGCACGAAGACGGTGAAGATGTAGAAGAGCACGTTCTGCCCGAAGCGCATGCCCATGCCGACCAGGGTCACCCGGCGATGGTCGCGCAGGACGTCGAGGAGCGGCGCCGCGGCGGTGCCGCGGGCTTCCCTGAGCCTGGTGAACGCCGGCGTCTCCAGCAGGCGGAGCCGGACGAAGAGGCCCACCAGGACGAGCAGCACGCTGAGCAGGAACGGCACCCGCCAGCCCCAGGCGAGGAACTCCTGGTCGGTGAGACGGCTGGAGAGCAGCGCGAACACGCCGGTCGAGAGCAGCAGCCCGGCCGGCACGCCCATCTGGGGCCAGCTGCCGTGGAGCCCGCGCTTGCCGGCCCGCGAATGCTCGATCGCCATCAGCACCGCCCCGCCCCACTCGCCGCCGATGCCGATTCCCTGGGCGAAGCGCAGGAACACGAGCAGCACCGGAGCCCACACCCCGATCTCCGCATAGGTCGGCAGCACGCCGATCAGCGCGGTGCCGATGCCCATGATGAGAAGCGACCAGACCAGCATCGTCCTCCGGCCGACCCGGTCGCCGAAGTGGCCGAAGACGGCTCCGCCCACCGGGCGCGCCACGAAGCCCACGGCGAAGGTGCCGTAGGCGCTCAGGGTGCCGGCGAGCGGCGCCTGGGTCGGGAAAAAGAGCTTGTTGAAGACCAGCGCGGCGGCGGTGCCGTAGAGAAAGAAGTCGTACCACTCGATGGCGGTACCGATGAAGCTCGCGAAGATGACGGGGCGGATGCCGGGACCGGGCGGGGGCGCATCGGGAGCTCGGGCCATGGCGACTCCGGCGGCGGAAGACCGCGGACAATCTATCCCCTGGAGCCCGATTCCCGAACCGTCCCGCGCGCCGCTCCCCTTGCGAGCCGATGGGAAGGGCGGTATACTGCCACACCTCCTTCCCAGAGCCCGGCAATGGACGAGCTCGGCGTCAGCCTTCTCCGCGGCACCCTCGACCTCCTGATTCTCAAGGCCGCGAGCTGGGAGCCGCGGCACGGCTACGCGGTGGCCGAATGGATCGCGGAGGCCACGGGAGAGACCCTCCGGCTGGGCGAAGGCACCCTCTATCCCGCGCTGCATCGTCTCGAGCGCCAGGGTCTGCTCGAGGCGGAGTGGGGGCTCTCGGAGAACAACCGCACCGCGAAGTATTACCGCCTGAGCCGGAGCGGCCGGCGGCGGCTGCAGTCCGGCAGCTCGTCCTGGCACCGCTTCGTCGAAGCCGCCGGCCGGGCGCTCCGCGCGCCGGGGCCGGTTCCCGCCTGATGCCGGAGCCGAAGGCGCGGCGGCCGTTCCGGCTCGCAGCGGGGGCCCAGCGGGTCGCGAACGACGTGGATGCGGAGCTCGAGTTCCACCTGGCGATGCGGACCCGGCAGCTCATCGCGGCCGGCCTCGATCCGGCCGCGGCGCGCGCCCAGGCGGAGCAGCTCTTCGGCAACCTGCCCGCGGTCCGGGCCGAGTGTCTCACGATCGACCAGGCATGGGAGCGAGCCGTGACGCGCGCCAACCAGCTCGACAACCTCCGGCAGGACGCGACGCACGCCCTCCGCGGCCTGCGGCACAATCCGGGCTTCACCGCCGTCCTGCTGCTTATCCTCGCGCTGGGGATCGGCGCCAATACCGCGATGTTCACGCTGATAGATGTGCTGATGCGGCGGAGCCTTCCCGTCCCCCATCCCGGGCAACTGGTGGGCGTCGGCGATCAACGGCGCACCGGCTCTCTGTCGACGGGCTCCCCCCGGACCGATCTGTTCTCGTATCCGCTCTACCGCGATCTCCGGGATCGGAACCGGGCCGTCACGGGACTCTACGCCACGGGCCGCACCGCCCGCCTCGACGTCGTCATCGCGCCGCTGGACGGCGGCGGCACCGCCGGCGCCGATCCCGAGCACCCTCGCGGCCGGCTGGTGTCGGGGAATTTCTTCTCGCTGCTGCAGGTCCCCGCGCAGCTCGGCCGCACCTTCAGCGCCGACGAGGACCAGGCGCCGCTTTCGGATCCGGTGGTGGTGCTGAGCCACGGGTACTGGCAGCGGCGCTTCGCCGGGCAGCCGAGCGTGCTGGGCCGGCGCCTCACGATCAACGGCGCGCCGCTCACCATCGTGGGGGTCACGCCGGCGGGATTCACCGGAGACCTCGTTGGCCAGCCCACGGATATCTGGATCCCGCTCATGATGCAGCCGGGCATCATGCCGCACACCAGCTGGCTCACGGATCGCTCCATCGGCTGGCTATTGCTCATGGGGCGCCTGGCGCCCGGCGTGACGCTCCCGCAGGCGAGGGCGGAGCTCCAACGGCTGGCTGCCCTCTCCATAAGGGAAAACGCGAATGCCGCCGATCTCCCCTCGATCGAGCGGGACCTCAAGACCCGCCCGGTGCCGGTAGAGTCCGGGGCGCGCGGCTTCTCCTACTACCGGAGCCAGTACGCCGAGGCGCTGGTCACCCTGCTGAGCGCCGTCGGGGTCGTGCTGCTGGTGGTCTGCGCGAACGTGGCGACCCTGATGCTGGCCCGAGCCGCGGGGCGCAGCCGCGAAATGAGCGTGCGCATGGCGCTCGGGGCCGGCCGCCGCCGGCTGGTGCAGCAGCTTCTCACCGAGAGCGTGATCCTGGCGGCGGCGGGCGGCGCGCTGGGACTGGTGGTGGCGCTCTGGGGCAGCACGGCCCTGCTGCGACTGGCGGGGGGCGGGACCGGAATACCGCTCGACATCCGGCTCGACGGCCGGATGCTCGGCATCACGGCGATGCTCTCGCTGTTCACCGCGGTGCTGTTCGGCCTGGCGCCCGCGCTCCGCGCCACCCGGATCGAGCTGGCGACGGCGCTGCGTACCCAGGGCCGCGGCGGGGCCGGCGCCGGCTTCCGGCCGGGGCGGCCGGCGTTCGGCAAGCTGCTGGTGATGGCGCAGGTCGCGCTGTCGTTGCTGCTGCTGGTCGGCACCGGAATGCTGCTCCGCAGCCTGGGGCGGCTGGAGCACGCCGACGTGGGGCTGGCGCGTGACTCGCTGGTCATCGCGCGCGTGGACGCCGAGGGCAGCGGGTATGCAGGTCCCCGCCTGCTGGCCCTGCTGCGCGACCTGCCCGCGCAGGTGAGCCGGGTGCCGGGGGTCGCGGCGGTGAGCATCTCCGAGAACGGGATATTCAGCGGCACGGAGTCCAGCACCACGCTGCAGGTGGAAGGCTTCGTCGCCCGTGCGGACGAGGACACCGCGGCGTCCTACGACGACGTCGGCCCGGGGTATTTCCGCACGGTCGGGGCGCATCTGCTCGCGGGCCGCGACTTCGCGGCGCGGGACAACGAGAGCGGTCAGCGAGTGGCGGTCGTCAACGAGACGATGGCCAGGTTCTACTTCCCGGCGGGCGGTGCGCTCGGCCGCCACGTCACCGTGGACAGCTCCAGCTTCGAGATCGTCGGTATCGTGGCGGACATCGAGGGGCGGGACCTCCGGGCCGAGCCGACCCGCCGCCTGTACCTGCCCATGTCGCAGCTGCGGCAGACCCCGGGCACCTTTTACCTCCAGATCCGGACCACCGGCGACCCGGCCCGGAGCATCGAGCCGATCCGCCGCGCATTGCGCA
>DASYRI010000085.1:0-10548 GCA_036004545.1 Gemmatimonadales bacterium | reverse complement strand
GACCCCGGCCGGGCCCGGTGCCGTCAGCGGTGGGGGCGGGGGTGCGGGTGGGGGTGGGGGAGGCGGCGGCTTCGGGGGCGGGGGCGGGTTCAACTGGTGCAATAACGGCGGCCCCGGTGGGGGATTCGGAGGCGGGGGCGGGGGCGGCGGGGGCGGAGGTCCGCCCGCGGGCCAGCAGGATCGAAAGCCACCCGAGCTCGACCCCGCCAGGGGCGGCGTCTTCCGTTCCGAGGACGGCGGGCGGTCGTGGAAGCACATGAGCAACTGCAACGCGCGGCCGATGTATTTCAGCCAGCTGCGGGTGGATCCGTCCAACGACAAGGTGATCTACGTCGCCGGCCTCCCGGTGGCCAGATCGCTCGACGGCGGGAGGACCTTCGTCACGCTCGACCAGGCCGGCGGGAATGGCTCCCCCGCCCACGTGGACCAGCACGCCATCTGGATCGATCCGAAGAACCCGGATCATCTGATGATCGGCAACGACGGCGGGCTGGACATTACCTGGGACCAGGGGAAAAGCTGGGACTTCGTGAACACGATGGCGACGGCGCTCGCCTACGTCGTCACGGCCGACATGCGGCGGCCCTACTTCGTGTATACCGGGCTTCAGGACAACGGGAGCTGGGGCGGGCCCAGCGCCACCCGGAGCCGCAACGGGATCGTCAACTCCGACTGGTTCGGGATCGGCGGGGGCGATGGCTTCTACACTGCGGTGGACCCGACCGATTTCAGCATCGTCTACAGCGAATCCCAGAACGGCGCCACCAATCGCTACGACCTCAGGACCGGACGCTCGCAGAGCATCCGTCCCCACGCCCCGGCCGCCCCGCGCGCCGCCGCTGCGGCCGGTGGTGCCGGGGGAGGCGGGGGGGGCGGGGGCGCCGGCGGCGGCGGCGGCGGCGGCGGATTCGGCGGCGGCCCACCCAACGTCCTGAACGCCCAGCCCGGCGACCAGTACCGTTTCAACTGGAACACGCCGTTCATCCTCTCCCCCCACAATCCCAGCATCGTCTGGCTCGGCGGAAGTCGCCTGTTCAAGTCGTACAATCGGGGCGACAGCTGGGTGGCGAGCGCCGATCTCACCCGGCAGGTGGACCGGAGCAAGGTCGCGATGATGGGCACAGCCGGCGACCGCACCATGCTCTCCAAGAATGACGGGGTCACCTCCTATAGCACCATCGTCTCGGTGAGCGAGTCGCCGGTGATGCCCGGAGTGGTGTGGGCCGGGACCGATGACGGCAACCTGCAGGTGAGCCAGGACGGCGGGATGACGTTCACCGAGGTCGGCAAGAACCTCCCCGGTCTCCCGCCCAACCATCAGCACTGGATCTCCCGCATTGACGCGTCGCACTTCGACCCCGCCTCGGCGTACGTCGCGGTGGACGGGCACCGGAGCGACGACCTCAAGCCCTACCTGTTCGTCACCCGCGACTTCGGCAGGACCTGGAAGAGCCTCGCGGCCGGCCTCCCGCCGTACGGCAACGTGCAGGTGGTCCGGGAAGACCCGAAGAACGGGGAGCTGCTCTATGCCGGCACCGAGTTCGGACTGTACCTCTCCACCAACGGCGGCGCCGAGTGGAAGCGGTTCATGACCGGCTTCCCGACCGTGCGGGTGGACGACATCCTGATTCACCCCCGCGACGGGGACCTGATCGTCGCGACCCACGGGCGGAGCCTCTGGATCGCCGACGACATCACGCCGCTGCAGCAGCTCACGCCCGCCATCGTCGCGCAGGACGCGGTGCTCTTCGACGTCCGGCCCGCCGTCGCGTACCTCAACGACCAGCAGGCAGGCCAGCGCCTCGGCGGGCAGAAAGTTTTCGTCGGCGAAAACCCGGCCCGCGGCACCGCGATCAGCTACTACCTGAAGTCCCCCGCCGCCTCCGAGGTGAAGCTCACCATCTCGGACGTCAACGGCCAGGTGATCCGGAACCTCGACGGGAGCAGGGACGCGGGCATCAACCGGGTGCAGTGGAACCTGGCCCCCAATCCCCCGGCGAGGCCCGCGGGAGGCGGCGGGGGTGGGGGTGGGGGTGGAGGGGGATTCGGCGCTCCGCCGTCGGTGGAGCCGGGCAGCTACGTCGTGGCGCTCACGGTGGGCGGCCGGACCTACACCAAGCCGGTGGTCGTGCTCCAGGACCGCTGGCTCGGCGAGCGCTGACTCGCACCTGTCGGTGCGGCCAGGCGCGACCCCGGATTTGATTCGGGGCCGCGCCTCCCTGCATATTCCCCTGGTCCACGGGGCGGTAGCTCAGCTGGGAGAGCACCTGGTTTGCAACCAGGGGGTCGCCGGTTCGACTCCGGTCCGCTCCATCACCGCGATTTCTTGACCGCCTCGAGCGCGTTCACCATCCCCGCCCCGACCTCGAACGTCGCGTAGCCCGCCATCGGGTCCGCCGTCTGAATCAGCAGTTTCCGGACCTGGGCGGGTGTGAGGCTTCCGCCGGCGCGCTCCTGCATCAGCGCCACCACGCCCGTCACGTGCGGCGACGCCATGCTGGTCCCGCTGGCGCAGGTGTAGAAGGCGGCGAATTCCTGCCGGAGCCCGCAGCTCGACGTGAGGTCGAAATCGTGCGGCGCGTCGCTCGCGTTGAGCACGGTGCCGGTGGAGGCGCGGGTCGAAACCACGTGCACCCCCGGAGCGGTGACGGTCGGGTGATAGAGCGGGTCCCCCGGGATCCCGCGAGAAGAAAAGTCCGCCAGGTGCCCGCCCGGCTGACAGTGCAGCCGCTGCGCCAGGGTATCGGTCGCCGAGCACGCCGCCGCGACGCCGATGACCCAGGGGGCCACGCTGTACGGGTTGAGGGTGTTCTGGTCGGGACCGTCGTTCCCCGCCGCGAAGACCACGGTGATGCCCCGCCCCGACACCCGCTTGGTGGCCACGTTGATCGGATCGTTCGGATCGAACGCACCGCTGGTGCCCCAGGAATTGTTCACCACCTTGATGTTGTACCGGTCCTGGTTCAGCAGGATGTAGTCGAACCCCGCCAGCGCCCAGAAGATGAAGAGGATGTCGCCGGTGCCGATGCCGATGAGGTTGGACCCCGGGGCCACGCCGGTGTAGAGGCCGCCCGAATTGGAGCCGTTCCCGCCCGCGATCCCCGACACGTGGGTCCCGTGCCCCACCGAGGTCTCGCTGTTGGGCAGATTCTCCACGTAGATCGAGCTGGCACAGGGAACCTCGTTGAAGCAGACGATGTCGGCCTGGTTGATCAGGACCTTGAGATTCTGCACCGTGCGGCCGGGGAACTGGACGTCCTGCTGGTAGAGCCCGTCGATCCCGCTGTCCAGGATCGCCACGCCGATGCCGCGCCCGGACACGCCGTACCGTGCCCGGGCCTGATCCGCCTTGATGGTCGGAACGCTCTCATCGAGGAATCGGAACATCGCCAGGCGGGCCGAGGCGCGGGCCAGGTAGTGAAGCCGGCGATTCTCCGAGACCGATACCACCCCGGCGAGGGCGCCGATCGCCTCGACCTGCGCGGGCGTGCCGAGCGCGCCGACGAAGGGGAGTTGCTGCAGCGCCCGGGCGCCGGCCCCGAGATCCATGATCTGCTGGGCCACGGCGGCACCGCTTGTCGCCTGCTCGTCGTACTGTACGACGACGAACACCGAATCGGCCGGCGCGGTGCCGGCGAGGAGCTGGACCACGCCGGGCGTGAGGGTGGTCGGGAGGGCGAGCGAGGCGTTGGCTGCGGGCTGCGCCGGCGCCGCCCTGTCCGTGGGCCTGGTGGGCGCCGTCTCGGCGCACCCCGCGGCGAGGAGGGTCATTGCCGCCCAGCCAGGGAGCAGGCGGACGGCTGGTGGGATGGTAGGCATGACTCCGCTCCTTTCGGGTTGGACCTGCCGCTCGTTTTCCAATGGAATTCGCCGGGGGGCCGACTGGATGCGGTTCCCCGCGCCGCCCCGGCGCTGGGCAACCCGAGTGCCAGGCTGCTCGTTCTGGGGCAGCGGCACTCAAGCGACGGCAGATTGACGAGTTAGGATGGGTGGGAGCGGGTCCGGCGCGAACAGCGCATGCACCAAAACGGTTCGGAAGGGAGAGGCTATGCCCTATCGCGCAGCACGCACCAGGCAGTACAGCGAGGTCCCCGCACTGAACAGGCACATGATCGCGAGGGAAATCGGGCCCGCGTTTTCGGTCAGCCAGAGAAACCCGATGACGTCGAAGTCCCCCGGCCGAGCCCAGTGGGCTCGGAAAACCAGGATGGCGAGAACCAGGGCGAAGACGGCGAAGACGAACCCCGCCAGCCTCCACGCCGATGCCAGCGTCATGGCCGATGCCTCGATTCCCGGGTGGTCGCCGCGATCGCCGTCCGGCCGGGGGAAACCGGCCGGGCGCCGGTCCGATTCGTGCACGCGCCGGTGCGCAATCTAGGTCACACCGGCATCCTCCGGCACGGAGCACGCCTCATGACCACCACGAGCGAGCGCATTCTGGTGACCGGCGCGGCCGGCTTCATCGGCAGCCACCTGGTCGAGCGGCTGCTGCAGGCGGGCGCGTCGGTGGTCGGAGTGGACAATTTCGATCCGTTTTATTCCCCGGAGGAGAAGCGGTGCAATCTTGCCGCCGCCTCGCGCCACCCGTCGTTCCACCTGGTGCAGGCGGACTGCGCCGACCTCCTCGCCCTCGAGGCGGCGCTGGACGGGGAGGCGATTGACGCGATCGTGCACTTCGCCGCCAAGGCCGGGGTGCGGCCCTCGCTGGCGGATCCGCTGGGCTACCTGCGCGCCAACGTCATCGCCACCCAGGCGATCCTCGAGCTGGCCCGCCGCCGCGGTGTGGGCCGGATCCTGTTCGGCTCCTCGTCGTCGGTATACGGCAACAACGCCAAGGTCCCGTTCTCCGAGGAGGATCCGGTGGAACGGCCGATCTCGCCCTATGCCGCGTCGAAGCGGGCGGCGGAGCTCCTGTGCGCCACCCACCACCATCTCTACGGCACCGGCATCCTGGCGCTCCGCTTCTTCACCGTCTACGGCCCCCGCCAGCGGCCCGACCTCGCCATCCGGAAATTCGCCACCCTGATGCTGCGGAATGAGCCGATCCCGCTCTACGGCGACGGAAGCACCGAGCGCGATTACACCTGGGTGGACGACATCATCGCCGGCGTCGTGGCCGCGCTCGCGCGGACCCGCGAGGTGCCCGGCGAGTTCGAAGCGATCAACCTCGGCGGGCATCGCACCACGTCGCTGGCGCGGCTGGTGGAGCTCCTCGGGGCGGCGCTCGAGGTCGAGCCCACGATCGAGCGCCTCCCGATGCAGCCGGGGGACGTCCTCCGCACCTGGGCCGACGTCTCCAAGGCGGAGCGGCTCCTGGGGTACGTGCCCCGCACTCCGATCGAAGAAGGGATTCCCCGCTTCGCGAACTGGATGAAGGAGTGGGCGCTTCCGGACTGAAGCGCAGCGCCCGCGACCCGTAGACCCGCCCGATCAGAGCAACGGGCGGCCTTTCGGCGGCCAGCCATCGCGGCGGTTCCCGCCGGTGCGGCGGCCTTCTCCCGAACGGCGGTCCCGCAACCGCCGGCGCTCGGGAGTTTTCTCGAGGCTCTCATGCCGTCGCTCCGACCGCATCCGGCGACCCGATCCGCGCCGGCGCTCATCGTACCTCAAATCCGCCTCCGGGCGAAAAGTCTGTGCCGGCCCCATCCTGCGCGGCGACTGTAGTCCATCGCGAGCGCCATCCGAGCCATCGTCCTGCGAAACCTTTCTGCGTCGAGCCCGAGCCTGGTCCGCCGTCCGCGTTCCCCAGGCACCGCCTCTCGCGAGCCCGCTCGAGCGGTTTCACATAATAACCCGTGCCGGCAATCGTTCGATCCCGCGCGCGGCGTCTCACGGTCCCTCGGCGGCAAGGACGAGATTCTCCATCCTGAGCTCCTGGCGGGGCGCCAGGCGGATCCGGCGGTCGAGGGGGCGGAACCCGTTGCGCACGATGCGCAGCCGGTGCACGCCCGGCGGCACCACGAAATCCACGACCGGGGTGTTCCCCACCAGCCGACCATCGAGGTAGAGGAGACCCCAGGGGCGGGAGTTGACGAACAGGCGGCCCGGCGGGGACGGGGGGAGAACCGTCCGGGAAGCGGCGCGCGTGGCGTGCGGCCGCGCGAGCGGCCGGGAGCTCGCCGCGCGAGCCGGTGCCTTTGGGACCGGCGGGGCCGGGGTCACGTCGGCAGCCTCGGGTGGCGCCTGCCCCGCGGACGGCGCCGGCGGGAGCTCCGGCGGGATCGGCCCCGGCTGCGCGAGAGCGGCCTGCTGCGCGAGAGCGGCCCGCGGCGTGGAGGGCTGTGGCGGGGTGGGGGCCGGGCGGTGCAGGCGGTCGAGTCCGAACTCCCCGGCGGCGAGCAGTGCGACCACCGCGGCGGCGGCACGCCACCGGCGAGGCCGCCGGACCGGAACGGGGGCCTTGACGAACAGCACCCGCTGGGCGGCGAGCGCGAACGCCGGCCTCGCCTGCGGCGGGGTGATTGCTGGACCCACGCCCAGCTCCCGGCGCGCGACGGCATCGAGCTCGTCTCGCGGCGCTTCGGGCGCCGGTTTGGCGGCGATGCCTCCGCAGCGCGCCCCGGCCGACCGGTTGAGCGCCCATCGGGGGAACCGCTCGGCGGAGCCCGGCTCAGAACGCCCGCGAGAGTCCATAGATGCCTCCCGCCAGGCTCACGACGACCCAGAGGAAGTTGAGACTCTCACCCATGCCGCGGTCGTTCCGGCGGCCGACCACGATCTGATCGCCGTCGTGAAGCAGAGCGGCGTCCACGCTCCTGCCCTCGGCCAGGGCCTTCTGGAAGTCCTGCCCGTTCCAGATCGGCCGGCCCTCACGCTCCAGACGGAGCTTTTTCATGTTCGAGGTGTTCAGGGTGCCGCCCGCGGCCATGAGAACCTCGCCGAGCACCGCGTCGGCGGGAACGGCATGGATGCCCGGGCGGGCGACTTCCCCCTGCACCGAGAGGCGGAGCAGGGGCCGCGCCCGCACCACCACCGGCCCCGCGATGAACTTCTTCACCCAGGCGGTGACCTGGGGCTCGATCTCGGAGCGCAGCACGCCGGCGAGCGGGAGACTCCCCACCGTGGGGGCGGGCAGCAGCAGCGCGCGGTCGGACGACACCGCGAAGGTGTCGGTGAGCGTCGGCTCGCCCTGCACCTCGATCCGGATCCGGTCGCCGGATCGGAAATCCCCCTCGGTCAGCCGGGCACGCACCCGGGAAAGCAGCGAGCCGGCGTCGCCGACCGCACCCCTTCCCTGTTCCAGCCGGCGCGCCAGGTCCTCCAGTGCCGGCCGGGTCGCGAGCGGGCGGTCCACGATGCCGTCGTCCCGCTGCTGCGCGGGCGCGCGCGCGGGAGCGCCCGCGGCGGCCAGCGCGAGCAGCAGGACAACCCGGGTCCAGCGGGGTAGTGCGGTCATGACGAACGCCCTCCGAGGATGTGGCGCCAGCCGTCCCGGCGGCCCGCAGCCACCGCCGGGTCCGGCTCGGCATAACCCGCGAGGTCGTAGGTGTAGTAGCGGAACGCCCCGTGGCCGCGCACGCAGTTGAGGACCGCGCCGATGGTGCGCACGGGGAGCGTTTCCGCCACATCGAGCTTGGCCGTCGCGAGCTCCAGGTCGGTCGCCTCCGAGCGCAGCACCAGGAGCAGATTGCCGGTGGCGGTGGCCAGCACCAGCGGGTCAATGCCCGCGATGAGCGGCGGGCTGTCCATGATGATGACCTGATAGGCGGTGCGGAGCCGGGCCAGCGATTCCCGGAGCGCCGGCAGGAGCAGGAGCTCGGGCGAGCGGTACATCCGGCTGCCGCAGCCCAGGAACCAGAGGTTGGGATAGCCGGTCTGCTGTACCGCGGCTTCCGCCGGGCCGCGGCCGGCGAGCACGTCGGTGAGCCCCGGCTCGGCCCGGGCCTCGAGGACCCGGTGCTGGGTGCCCCGGCGGACGTCGCCGTCGATCAGCAGCGTCTTGTAGCCGGCGTAGGCGAACGACATGGCCAGGTTGACCGAAACGAACGACTTCCCGTCGCCCACCGACGGACTGGTTACGGTCAGCAGGAGCGACCCCTCTACGCCCTGCGCGTGGAGGACCCGGACCCGGAGGCCCCGCAACGCCTCGATCGTTTCGGCGGAGCGGAGGCTCGCGCCGGGGCGCTGGCGCAGGCTCACATGGGGGAGCGCGGCCAGAATCGGCAGCCGCATGCCGCGGATGACCTGCTCCGGCGAGTGCACCCGCGGGTCGGCCCGGTCGAGCATCACCGCGCCGAAGGTGCCGAGGCCGAAGCTGGTGAGAAAGGCGAGGACGATCGCCAGCGCCGCGTAGTCCACGCTCGGCTTGCCCGGCTGCACCGCCGAGTCGAAGAGGCGGATATCGGGCGCGAGGCTCAGGAGCGCGAGCCGCGCCGCCTGGTAGCGCTGGCCGACGTCGCTGAGGTACGCCGAGGCGCTGGCGATGTCGCGCTTGAGCCGGTCGTCCTCGAGGGTCAGGGGCGGTACCCGGCGCACGTACCCGAACGCCGAATCCGCCTGGGTCTGGAGCGCGCGCTCGCGGGTGGCGAGCTCGGCGCCGAGCTTCTGCAGGAGGGCGGGCACCGCCCGCTGCTCCAGGGCGTCGAGGTCGGCCCGGGCCTGCTGCACCGGGGCGCTCGCATCGGTATAGCGATAACGCAACGCGCGGAGATCCGCCTCCTTCTGGGTGACCTCCTGCAGCGCGGCGGTGAGCTCGGGCGACTGCTGCACGCTGGGCAGCACCGCGAGCGCCTCGATCCGAAGGCCGCCCTGGGGGACTTCGGTCAGTGTCCCCTCGATCACCCGGTGGTCGCGGCGGAGCTGTTCCAGCGTGGAGCGGAGCTCGAACGCGTGCGCGAATGCCGGATCGGCCCGCGCGTCGAGCGTGGGCGAGATCGCCGGCGCACCCTGCTGCAGCACATCCGCGGTGCGGACCCGGAACCCGGCGAGCGCGCTCTCGGCGCTGCGGAGCGTCCGCTCGGCCTGCTGGTACTGCTCGCCCAGGATGTTGGTGAGCTCGGAGAAGCGGCGGCGCTTGAGGTCGGCGGCGAGGAAGACCGTGCGGTCCGCAATCGCGTTCACCGTCGCCGCCGTGAGCGCGGGATCAATCCCCTTGAGCTCGATGCGCAGGAAGCTTCCGCCCGGGTCCTGGCGGATCTTGAGCTTCTTTTCCAGCGCCTCGGTCGCGTCGTAGGGCGTGCTCACCGCGAACGCCATCCGCCGTCCGGAAGGGAGCGCGGAGGCCGGCGGCGCCCACAAGAACCCCACCGCCCGACCCACCGAATCGCCGACGGCCCCGCGCTCCACCACAACGCCCGCCTGGTCCAGCAGCTGGTATCCGCGTCCGCCCGGGTCCACAGCCAGCTGGTATCTCCCCGGGCGCACCATCCGCCCGAGCCCGAAGCCCGCGAACCGCGGAGCGTCGCTGTGGAGCTCGGGCTCGACATACAGATGGAGCGAGCGCACCACGTCCTCGAGCACCGCGCCGGAGCTCACCAGCTCGCCCCAGCTCGGCGTCTGCACCAGCAGCCCGTCGGTGAGCGCGTCGCGGGCATCGTGGCTGGGCACCCGCCCGGCCGCTTCGATCCAGAGCGTCGCCCGCGCCGCGAAGCGCGGATCGAGCGCGCGGGAGGCGATCACGCCGGCGGCGGTGCCCAGCAGTGTGACGCAGATCACCAGCCATTTTCGCCGCAGGGCCGCCTGGACATAGCCGCGCCATTCGCCCGGCGGCTCGTACCTCGAGGACGCTGCGGCGGCGATGCCGGGATCGGCGATCGGTGGCAGCGCCACCTCCGAACCCGTCCGCTCCACCGGCCACGACGGCATCTTCGACATCCTATATGTATCTCCTTCGCACCCGGAGCGTCCCGCTCTTCGGCGGCGCCGGTGACGGACCGAGGCCCTGCAACTCCGGGACCGCGCAGCGCTGCCGCGTAAGTCTCTGTGGCGTGGCGCACTTGCCAACTCGCCGCGCACCGTTTCGCGGCGGTGCGGGCGGTGCAGGGCTGCGTTTTGTGACCGCTCGGCGCGGTCCAGGCGGCCCCACTTCGCAACCCGAACCCGCGCGCGGCGCGGCGTCGAAGCGGATAAGTGCGCGTGCAACAAGCACCACAGCGGTGGCGCACGCATTTGGGTCCGGGCCCGCTTGCGGCGAGGCACTGAACCTGCCATTCAGCCCGCCGTATGAAATGGCGACCTGTGGTTCATGCGCCGATACTCCCACGTGTCGGCATCGTGGCCTCGCAGTTGGTGCTGACTGCGATCGGCTATTACGCGGCGTTCGAGATCCGGTTCGATTTCCGGATTCCTCCCCCCGCGCTGCAGCGCTTCGCTGCGACGCTTCCTTATCTATTGCTCCTCCGGATGGCGTTGACCCACAGGTTCCGGCTCGATCGGAGCTATTGGGCGCACGTCGGGGTTCCCGATCTGCTCCGCCTGACCGCGGCCGCGTCCCTGGGCTCGGTGCTCTTCCCCGCCGCGCTGCTCGGGCTCCGCCAGCTCCACGACCTTCCCGCGTCGGTCCTGCTGCTCGAGTGGCTGCTGGCGATCGCGCTGCCCGGCGGGGTCCGC
>DASYRI010000084.1:0-43640 GCA_036004545.1 Gemmatimonadales bacterium | reverse complement strand
TAGTCGCCCGGCGGCGTTGGTCCCGCTTCCCGAGCGCCTCCTCGGAGGCAGGCCGTGGTTCGGCCAAGTCGCGGTAGCCCGTTGGAGGGACCCTGGCCTCCCGCGGCCACCT
This sequence comes from Gemmatimonadales bacterium, assembly GCA_036004545.1. Taxonomy (GTDB): domain Bacteria; phylum Gemmatimonadota; class Gemmatimonadetes; order Gemmatimonadales; family GWC2-71-9; genus JABFSM01. Next base: position 43,528 of record DASYRI010000084.1, on the reverse strand, counting down.
AACCCGCGCTTGCTGCTGACGGGGCGTGGCGCGGCGGCAGCCGCGCGACGTAGATTACTGCGGGACGCGCGGCTGCCGCCGCCCGCCCCGCCGCAGACGCGCAGGGCGTTGGGCGGCACGATAGAGGTCACGGGCACAGCCAGTTTCTATCGTGCCAGGCCTCGTTCACGATACCCCGGCTGAGATCCTCACGCGCAATCCGGATTGGAAGCGAGTCATCTCTCTCAGCAGGAGGTGCAGTGATGCGACACACAGATCGCTCGATGCGAGTCGGGGGTACCTGGTTCGCGATTGCCTCATTCCTGATGATCGCGGTGCTGGTGTTGCACGGCCCGATTTCCCCCGACCTCGACGAGCAGATGGCGAGGGTCAGCGACAGGGTCATGAGATGGTCTGTGGCCCACTGGATCGCAGCCGCCGGCTTGTCCCTCCACGCGGTGGCTGGCTTGGTCATTCTGACTTCCCAATCGCGCCTAACCGAAGGTTGGTGGACCACGACGGCGTGGGCGGTCATACCAATCGCTGCCCTCTGGACATTGACGACCGCAGTGGCTGAAGCGACTGTCGTGTCCGATGCGGCAAGGTCCGGCAACAGAGCGGTGTTCGACGCATGGTGGGCGTTCGCGGAAGGCAAGGCCAATGGATTCTCGTTCCTGGCACTGGCCGTTGCGCTGATCGCTGGAAATGAGGCTCAGAGCGCCGAACGAGCTACGCCAGCCTGGTCCGCCTGGACGGCGATGGTCACGGGCGTCGTGTCCTTCACCGGCTGGGCGATAGGAACGTGGTTTGGCGTGGGGCCCGGAAGCGTCATCTGGGTCATATCCTCAATTCTCATGAGCGCGTGGGGCGTTTGGTTCGGAGTTGCACTTGCGCGTTCGCCGGTTAGCGCGATGCCAACCGTTGAGGAGAGGTAACAGCGAAGAGGCGACCAACGAGATCGTGGGCGCCGCCACTATTTACATCTGGATGAGCAACGTCCTCCGAAGCGGCGGGCTGGAACTACGCGGACATGTCAGTCACCGCGTCCGAGCAGTTCTCGTTTTTCGTCCTCGGTAAGTTCGGCCTCGGCCGGATCCCCACTGGGGCCAGGGAGTTCTTGCCGTTGAGCCCGTCTGGCAAGGGCCAGCGAACCAGCAGCGCAGACCGCACTCGCCATGGCGAGCGGGGGACCGAACACCAGGAACTCTCCCCACACGGTCGCCCCTCGAAGGGCCGCGCCGACGACGAAAATCCCAGACAGCAAAAGGCCACTCGCAGCGCCGTACCCCGCAAAGCGCGAAAGAGACGTGCGCTCAAAGCCGCGACGGCCCTCGATGCCCACGAGGATCCCGGAGAATATGATGCCGGTAACAAAGCCGAGCGGAGCAAACAGGAGGGCAAACGGGAGGTCGGAGTAGAAACCGGGCACCCGCGCCAGCAGGATGCCCGCACCAAACCATGCCGCTCCCCAGGTGAGGCCCATCCCGATTGCCGCGCGGATGCGTCGCCCCCACTCCTTCATGACTACCTCCCGACGCTCAATCGGACGCGACTGCCGCGTGCTGACAATAGAACGACAAGTACTTTGTGATGCAGAGTACACCTCGGAGAGGCGGAGGTCAAGAGCGCCCTGCACCGAGTGGGACCAGGCGGCGGTGATCGCCCGCGCCATCAACTCCGCGATTTCGGCAGAAAAGCCTTGATCCATGCTTGACAATAATAGTTGTCAAGGCTACCTTCTCCTCATGCTCGATATCCAAGTCATCGATGATCCGGCGGCGGCGACGGTGGCCTTGGAGCCCATGCGGAGTCGACTCCTCTCCGAGCTGGCCGCGCCCGCCTCGGCGGCGACATTGGCCACGCGGGTCGGCTTGGCTCGGCAGAAGGTCAACTACCATCTGCACGCGCTGGAGGCGCACGGGTTGGTGCGTCTCGCCCAGGAACGCAAGTGGGGCGGGCTGACAGAACGCCTGCTCGTGGCGACGGCTGCTTCCTACGTCGTTTCGCCGAGCGCCTTGGGCCCGGTCGCCCTTGATCCCAATCGGGAAGTTGATCGGCTGTCCGCGAGCTATCTCATCGCCCTGGGCGCACGGATCGTCCGCGAGGTGGCTGACCTCGTTCGTCGCGCGAAAGAGGCGGGCAAACGCCTGGCGACCCTGGCGGTGGATACCGAGGTTCGCTTCCGGTCGCCAGCGGACCGGGCGGCTTTCAGCGCCGAACTCACCGAGGCCATCGCGAAACTCGTTTCGAAGTACCACGAAGAATCCGCCCCCGGCGGCCGCGCGCATCGCCTGGTCGTCGTGGCGCACCCTCTACCGCAGAAATCCCAGCCCAAGGAGCAATCATGAGCGTGAAGAAAGAAGCCAACGGTCGCCGTTCGGTTCAGGTCGAATTCGAGGTCCCGGGCACGCCGGAGGAAGTCTGGCAGGCGCTCGCCACCGGGCCGGGTATGTCATCCTGGTTCGTGCCAACCGAGATCGAGGAACGCGACGGGAAGCCCGTCGCAGTGAAGTTCAACTTCGGTCCGGGCATTGAGCCACGCGCCGTGGTGACGGCCTGGGATCCGCCCCGGATCTTCGCCCAGGAGGCAGACGGCTGGTCCCCGGGCTCGCCGCCGATCGCGACCGAGTGGCGCATTGAAGCGCGCGGAGGAGGGATCTGCATCGTCCGCATCGTCCATAGCCTGTTCGCGAGCACGGACGATTGGGACAACCAGCTGGAAGGTGCCAAGTCCGGATGGTCAGGTTTCTTGAGCGTCCTGCGGATCTATCTCACGCACTTCCGCGGCCAACGGTCCGCGATCATGCAGGTCACGACTCCCATCGCGAGTACGGAGGCGGAGGCCTGGGAAACGCTGACCGCGGCGTTGGGAGTAAAAGGCGTGAGCGTCGGGCAGCGTTGGACGACGCCCGCGGGTGTCTCACCGCTCGGCGGCGTGGTGGAGCTTGTCACCGAGAATCCCTACGACGCCCTGCTGAGGCTCGACAAGCCGGGGCCAGGCATAGCCGCCCTTGGCGCCGTCACCTATCCCGGTGGCCAGAGCGTGGTGGCGATGAACTTATACGTGTACGGCGATCAGGCGGCCGCGACCGTCACCCGTGAGACGCCGCTGTGGCAAGCGTGGTTCCAGGAACGCTTCCCGATGCCGACGGAGATCAAGACCAAATGAGAAAGCTCAAAATCATCGAACACATCTCGCTGGACGGCGTGATCCAGCACTCCGCCGATGGCGGCGACTTCCCCTACAGCGACTGGACCGCGTTCTATCGGACCCCCGCCGGCCGGGAGGCAGTCACGGCCGCGCATGGCGAGCGCTTTGATCTGCTGCTTGGCCGTCGCACCTACGATATCTGGTCCGGCTTCTGGCCGAAGGGGCCCAGCAGTCGGATCGGGGACCGCCTCAACGCCGCGACGAAGTATGTCGCGACCCATCGTCCGGAGAGTCTTGCATGGGGCCCGTTCGAGGGCGTTGGACCGGACCTCGTCGAAGGCGTTCGCCGCATCAAGTCGCAGGACGGCCCGGGCCTGGTCCTTTCCGGGAGCTCCACGCTGACATCGACGCTGCTCGAACATGGGCTTGCGGATGAAGCCGTGCTGATCGTCTCTCCGGTCCTCTTGGGGACGGGGAAGCGCTTCTTTGCGGAGGGAACGCCGGCACAGGCATTCGAGCTCGTCAGCACGACGGCCACGCCGTCCGGCGTCCTCCTCAACACGTACAAGGTCATCGGGCCTTTGAAGGCCGGATAGTTCGACGACGCCAGTTCTTCAAGTACTTCGTGTGCGGCGACTCGGCGTGGAGCTATGTGGGCTACGATCTCGCGCGTGCCGGGCGCGACGGGGCCAAAGTCGCCGCTGTCGGCTCCGCCGTGAACTCCGACCTCTCGGCCTTCCGTGCGCGCGGTGGCAAGCTCTTGCTGGCGCAGGGCTCCTCGTCGTTCACGCGGCTGTTCCTGATGCCGGGCGTGCTGCACTGCCTGGGAGGGAGCGGTTGCGACGACGTGGACTATGCGGGCATCATCCGCCGCTGGGTGGAGCAGGGCGAGGCACCATCGCGCATCATCGCGCGCAAACTCCGCGGCACGCAGGTGGTACGAACGCATCCGCTGTGTGCGTACCCGATGACGGCGCGATACAACGGTACCGGCAGCACCGATGATGCTGCGGCGTTTACCTGTCGATAGGCAATCCAATACCTTCGCATCAACGCAGTTGTGCAAGTTGGTTCGCACGTCAGTCTCGTCTCGAGTACGGAACTATGGTGAGAGCGATGATCATGCGCGTCGACTTCTATAGGGGCGGCGAGGGCCGCCTCTGCGGCTGGATCGCCACGCCGCCACACCGCCGGCCATTTCAGGGCTCGACGATGGCAGCGGGACGCGATCTGCCGCACGACTTGACCCAATTCACGATCGAGCGCACGCTCGAGATTCGCGACGGATTCTGGGGACTTCTCGCGCATGGCGGGTGGTTTGCGAGCGTGCCCGGACGGCGGCCGACGCCACAGGGCCGAGCGATCGTCCGCGCGCACCACGCCACACTGTCAGCAGTCGAGGGCGTCGTGAACGGCCACTATCTGGCGTGGAAGCGCGGAGAGCCCACTCCTCTCAAACCGGCGCTCGACGCGATGTCCGCCCGATGGCTGGCCTTGGGTGATAGCGAGCGGTTGGCCCTCGAGTGGCCTGTGCATCCACTGCCGGGACCGGTCGCGAGGAGCCGATCGCATCGTGCGAGACAGCGTGGCCGCGGCCGCCCGCGCTTGCGCGGTGCAGTCTGACGATCGTTGAATCCGACGAGCGAGCTATGGAAGCGGCGGCTGCGCGCCGCATTTTATGAATTCGCCCGCGGGTTACCTCGGACGTTAGCCAGCGCCAGGAGGGCCCCCGCGAGCCTCACCCCGGCTCGCCCCTCGGATCCGGCTTGACCGTGAACGTCCGGGTATAGCTCTTCCCGTTGACGGTGAGCCGGGCGGTGAAGCTGCCGGTGAGCGGCGCCGCGCCCCCGCCCCGGCCACCGAACCCACCGCCGCCTCCAAAGCCGCCTCCAGCGCCGCCGCGCACCGGGTTCCACACCGCTCGGTGCATCCCGGCCGCGGCGGAGAACGGCTCCGAAGCCGGGCGCCAGAGGGCCGAGGTGTTCGGGATACCCCCGCGGCCGCCGGGGCCACCCGGAGTGCCGGGCCCGGCCGTCGGCGGGGCGCCGCCCGCTCCGCCTGCCGCTCCCGCTCCGGGCTCGCTGCTGAAGCTCTTGAGTACGGCCCCGCCCGGGTCCAGGATCTCGAGCGTCACCGGCCCGGCCGCCGCCGCCTTGAGGTAGTAGTCGATCACCGCGCCGTTGGGCGGGTTAGGCGCCTGCGGCTCGTCCTTCTGCATCGGCGTGCCGTTGTCGCCGCCCTGGACGAAGGCGATCGCGTCGGCAGGCTGGAAGAGGTACGCCTCCGCCTGGAGCACCGCATCGCCGATCTGGCGCAGCGGGCTGATGTCGTCGATCACCCAGAAGCCGCGGCCGTGGCTGGCCACGATCAGGTCGTTGCCGTACAGGGCGAGGTCGCGCACCGAAGTGACCGGCAGGTTGAGCTGCAGGGGCTGCCAGTGATCGCCGTCGTCGAACGAGAGGAAGACCCCGCGCTCGGTGCCGGCGAAGAGGAGCCCCCGGCGCACCGGATCTTCCCTGACCACGTGGACGTAGACGCCGGCCGGGAGCCCGGCCGTGATGCTCTGCCAGCTCTTCCCCTGGTCCCGGGTGCGGTAGAGGTACGGCGCGAAGTCCTGCAGCTGGTGGCGGTCCACGGCGGCGTATGCCGCGTTCGCGTCGAAGTGCGAGGCCTCCAGCATCGTCACCCGGCTCCAGGCGGTCATCGCCGGCGGCGTGACGTCCTTCCAGCTCTTCCCATCGTCGGTGGAGACGTGGATGAGGCCGTCGTCGGTGCCCACCCACAGGAGCGGCGCCGAGACCGGCGACGGCGCGATGGTGTAGATGACGCCCCGCTTCCCGTTCCGGTCGGTCTGGGCGGCCGCCGCGGCGTCGAGGTTCGCCGGCACCCCGGGGTCGGGCCGGGTGAGATCCCCGCTGATGCGGGTCCAGGTCTTCGCGCCGTCGGTACTCTTGAAGAGGAACTGGTTCGCGTAGTAGAGCGCGTGCGGCTCGGCCGGCGAGAGCACCAGCGGCTGGGTCCAGTCGCCGCGGGCTCCTTCCGGCGTGTCCGGGGCGGTGGTGCCCGGCACGAACCGGTTGAGCTCGAGATCGAACCGGCTCCCGGTGCCGCCGTAGACGATCCCCGGATGCAGCGGATCGCCCGCGGTGTAGCCGCTCTCTCCGCCCGCGCCGATCGGCTCCCAATCGCGCTCCGAGATCTGCCCGAACTTGCCCCGCGAGCGCACCGCCACCGCGCCGCTGTCCTGCTGGGCGCCGGTCACCCAGTAGGGGAACCGGTAGTCCACCGAGAGGTGGTAGATCTGGGCCGTCGGCTGGTTGAGCCACGAGCTCCAGGTGACCTGCTTCGGGTCGTCCGCCTGCGCGTTGCGGGTGATGACGGCGCCCTGGTCGCTCGCCACGATCATCGTGTTGGGATCGTCCGGCGAGATCCACGCCTGGTGGTAATCGTCGCCCCCCGGCGAGCCGCGGAGCGGCACCCAGGTCCGGCCGCCGTCCTTCGAGCGCGATACCGACACGTTCGGCACGTACACGAGGTCCGGATTCTTCGGGTCCACCGCGACCTTTTCGAAGTACCAGCCTCGGCCCCAGAGCGCCGGATCGCCCGACAGCTTCGTCCAGGTGGCGCCGCCGTCGTCGGAGCGGAAGAATCCGCCTTGGCCGGGAGGACCGGCCGCCGCCCCGCCCGGACGAGCGGCCGCCGGCGGCGTTGCTCCGCCGGCGGGCGGTGCTCCAGGGGCCGGCCCGCCGGCCGCCGCCGCACCCGGCTCCGGCAGCAGGCAGTCCACCACCGCGTAGACCCGCTTCGAATTGCTCGGCGCGATCGCGATCCCGCTCCGCCCGATCCCTTCCTTCGGCAACCCCACGGTGAGCTGCTTCCAGCTGGTGCCGCCGTCGGTGGACTGGAAGATGCCGCCGCCCGGCCCGTTGGTCGGCGCGTAGGTGAACCAGGGCGGGCGGCGGGTGTTCCAGAGGCCGGCGAAGATCACCTGCGGGTTGGACGGATCGATCACCACCTCCACCGCGCCCACGTTCGCGTCCCGGTACAGCACCTTCCGCCACGACTTGCCGCCGTCGGTCGAGCGGAAGACGCCCCGCTCCGGGTTCGCGGCGTAGAGGTGGCCGATCGCCGCGACGAACACCACGTTCGGGTTCCCCGGGTCCACCGCGATCTTGCCGATGTGCTGGGTCTCCTCCAGGCCCAGGTGGGTCCAGCTCTTCCCCGCGTCGCTCGACTTGTAGACCCCGTTCCCGAACCCCACCGAGTCCCGGAGCGTGGATTCGCCGCTCCCGACGTACACCACCTCCGGCGCCGACGGCGCCACCGCGATGGCGCCGATCGAGGCCACCGGCTGCGAGTCGAAGACCGGCGTCCACACCCGGCCGGCATCGAGCGTCTTCCAGACCCCGCCGTTCACCGCGCCCATGTAGAACTCGTTGGGCCGGCCCGGCACGCCGCACGCCGCCGCCACCCGCCCGCCGCGGAACGGACCCAGCATCCGCCAGCGGAGGCCGGAGTAGAGCTCGGCGGGCTGCTGCGCCCCGGCCCTCGCGCCGAGGTCGCCCAGCCATGGGCTGGCGAGGGAGATGGCCAGGCCGGCCCGGCCGGTGAGCGCAACGAAGTCGCGGCGAGAAATCGGCTCGGCGGTGGGATCGTGTGATGGCACGGGGTACTCCGGGAGGAGGCTGGCCCACCGTTGACCGTTGACTGTTGACCGTTGACCGTTGACCGTTGACCGTTGACCGTTGACGGTTGACCGTTGACCGTTGACCGTTGACGGTGTCCAAATTCGCCCCCCCACCGGCCCTGTCAAGCGCCCGCCCTTGCCCGATCCGCCTCCATTTCCTATGTTGGGACGAGCAGCGGCAGTTCGGCGTGGCGTTTCACACCAGGGGTTCTGCTTCGATGCGTGAATACCTGACCATGATGGCCGCCAGGATGGGCGTGCAGGCCCCCGGGCACGGAGTGCGTCCGGTTCCGGCCTCCGGTCCGCTCTTCGGCGTCCGTGGCGACCGCATTGGAGCCACCACCAGGAAACGAGCACCTTAGAAGCGCTCGATCCCATCGCGTGATCCACGGCCTTCCGGGTGCTCCCAAAGACCCGGAAGGCCGTTCGTTTTGCACTACGACACAGGATCGCGGTGATGGAACCTGAAACTCATACTCTCGACCAGGCGATCGTCGCCCGCTACGCGGGCCAGCCCGCCTGCCTCCCCACCGAGCTCCGCTGGAGGATCGAGGCGGAATGGAGCGGTGCGCCCGTCGTGCTCTACGCCTTCGCCGACCTCGGGCCCACGCTCGAGCTGGCCGAATCGTGGGTGGCACTCGGGCCCCTGCACGTGGCCGTCGCGCGGCCCCGCGCCCGCCCGGCGGAGCCGGCCGGATCGGCCGCGGCGGCAGGCGTACGGGCACCGGTGCCGGCCGACGGCGCCTGGGAGATCGCGAGCTTCCCCCGCGCCCGCCTCACCGCGGTGCGCGAGAATCCGGGCCTCTCGGCCACGACGCTCACCTTCCTGGCCCGGCCCGGCGATCCGCCGCTCGCGGTGGTCCGCTACAGCCACCGCCAGCGGCGCGCGTTCGAGAACCTCCGCTTCCTGCTGGAGGAGGCGTTCGCCGAGCGGACGGTGGCGACGCCCGATCCCGACCGGGAGTACGCCGAAGCGGTGGCGCGCCCGGTGCGCGACGCGCAGGCGGTGGTGGCCGGCCATCCGACCGCGGTGATCTGGCGGCTGCTCGGCTACCTCCGGCCCTACCGGCGGGAGCTCGGCCTCGGCATGTCGGCCGCCACGCTCATCACCATCGTGAGCCTGGTGCCGCCCTGGCTCGCGGGTTACGTGCTGGACCGGCTCGTGGCGCCCGCCCGCGCCGGCACGATGCCCGGGGGCCGGGCCGCGCTCCTGGCGTGGCTCGCCGTCTCGGCGATGGCGCTGGTCTACCTGCTCCGCCAGGGCGCGGCGGTGATCCGCCTCCGCTTGATGGCGATCATGGGGGAATGGGTGGCGCGGGATCTCCGCACCGAGCTCTACGAGCACCTCCAGCGGCTCTCCCTCTCCTTCTTCTCGCGGAAGAAGACCGGGAGCCTCATCACCCGCGTCTCGGCCGACACCGACCGCCTCTGGGAGTTCCTCGCCTTCGGCGTGGTGGACGTCTCGCTGAGCGCGGTGATGCTGATCGGGCTCGGCGTGGTGCTGGTCGGGCTCGACTGGCGGCTGGGGCTCGCGATGGTGTCGCCGGTGCCGGTCTTCTGCTGGCTCATCTTCCGCCACGGCGAGTCCATCAACCGGCTCTTCGTGCGCGCCTGGCGGAAGTGGTCGCGGGTGACCGACGTGCTCTCCGACACCATCCCCGGGATCCGGGTGGTGAAGGCGTTCCATCAGGAAGCCCGGGAGGTGAGCCGGTTCGTGGAGCGGAACGAGGACGTCACCAGCGAGTTCAACCGCATCCACCGGATGTGGACCGGCTTCTGGCCGCTCCTCATGCTGGGCGTGCACGCCACGACCGTCCTGGTCTGGGTGCTCGCCGTGCCGAGGCTCTTCGGCACCGCGGGGCCGGTGCTCTCGACCGGGACGTTCGTCGCCTTTCTGCTCTACGCGACGATGTTCATCGCCCCGATCGAGGTGATCGGTCAGATGGCGCGCACCATCAACCGCGCCACCACCTCGGCGCACCGGGTCTTCGAGGTCCTGGACACCGAGCCCGAGGTTACCGATGTGGAGGAGCCGGTGCGCCTCACGCCGGTGGAGGGACGGGTGACGTTCGAGCAGGTCACCTTCGCCTATGACGGGATCCGCCAGGTGCTTCGCGGCGTGAGCTTCGACACAGCACCGGGCGAGATGATCGGGCTGGTGGGCCCCTCGGGCGGCGGCAAGACCACGGTGGTGAACCTGATCGCGCGGTTCTACGACGTGAGCGGCGGGTGCATCCGGATTGACGGCGTGGACCTGCGCCGGCTCGACAGCGGCCACTACCGCCGCCAGGTCGGCATCGTGCTCCAGGACCCGTACCTCTTCCACGGCACCGTGCTGGAGAACATCCGGTACGGCAAGCCGGAGGCCGCGCTGGACGAGGTGATCGAGGCGGCGCGGGCGGCCAACGCGCACGACTTCATCATCAAGCTCGCCCACGGGTACGACACGGTGGTGGGGGAGCGGGGCCAGACCCTCTCCGGCGGGGAGCGGCAGCGGGTCTCGATCGCCCGGGCCATCCTGCACGATCCGAGGATCCTGATCCTGGACGAGGCGACCAGCAGCGTGGACACCGAGACCGAGCGGCACATCCAGGACGCGCTCGACCGGCTGGTGGCGGGGCGCACGGTGTTCGCCATCGCCCACCGGCTCTCGACCCTCCGCAAGGCGTCGCGGCTGTTCGTGTTCGAGGACGGGCGGCTGGTCGAACAGGGAACCCACGCGGAGCTGCTCGCGGCGGACGACGGCCTCTACCGGCGGCTCCACGACCTGCAGCTGAGTTTGACCTGAGAGGAGGAGACCATGAAGGCGACGGTGTTCTGGCGGCCGGGTGACCGGTTCCCCCCGGTGGAGCGGCGCACCCCGCCCGGCGGGACCGGGGTCCCCCATGCGGCGGGGGCGCTCCACCTGGAGCGACGCGCCGACGGCCGGCTCTGGGCCGGGCGCGGGGCGGACGCCCGCCCGGTCGTGGTCCGGCGCTGCTTCCCGTGGTCGGAGCCGGGGAGCTTCATCTCGCTCCGCGACGAAGACCATCGCGAGGTGGCGCTGGTGCGGAATCCCGCCGAGCTCGGGCCGGCCTCGCGGACAGCGCTGGAGACCGCCATGGCCGAGGCGGGGTTCGTGTTCGAGGTGACGCGGGTTATGGAGGTCGAGGAGGAGGTGGAGATCCGGCATTGGACGGTGGAGACCCGCCAGGGCCCCCGCACCTTCCAGACCCGGCTCGACGACTGGCCCCGCGCGCTCCCGCGCGGCGGAGATGGAGCGGCGGGCGGAGGAGGGTTCCTGATCCGGGACGTCGCCGGCGACCTCTACCGGCTGCCGGATCCCGATCGGCTGGACCGGAAGAGCCGTGAGCTGCTCTGGGCATTCGTGGGTTAGCATCGCGAGATGCCGCCCCGCGATCGCCGCGCGCCGCTCTGCCCGACTGTCAATTCTTCGAAGCGGGCGGTGGGAACCGCGGTGCCCCCCTGCTGAAACGGCGCCGTGGATTGGCCCCGGCGCCGGCGTTTCGTTCCTGCATCGGCTGACGGATCGTCGCGACATCACCGTCAGAAAACCGGTCAGCGCGCCCGCCGCGCCACGTGCTATCGCTTGCGGTGCCCACCGCCCGCGTGCCATCGCTTGCGCTGATGGCCGGTCAATTTCTGCTGCCGAGCGACCTCCAGATTCGTCGGCTCAGGCGCTCGCGCGCATCAATTCGCGATCGTCCGCCACCAGCCGTAGCTTCGTCGACACCCGCGGACGCGGGCTCCGCCTCCGAGGATCCACCGACGTGGTGGCCCGAGACGACAGATTCCAGGGAACTTCGAAGATTGCTCCCCCGGCGAGGCCGAGCGAGCGGCGCACCCGCGCCACCTGGCTCCAGTTAATGTGCGAAACGATTTCGATTCCATTCCGCCAAGTGCGGTCTTCGACAATCTCTTCCTCGAGGCCGGACATCACGGGAACGCTCCTGGTTTAGGATTTATTATGGAGTTCAGAGAAGCAACTGTCGGGCCCGGCCCGCGGCGGCCCCAAAGCGGGCGTGACCGCAACAGTCGGCGATCGTATCATTCCTTGGCGGCGCCGTTTTGGCGGGTCCCGGTCCCCTCCGATCACCTCTTCACCGGGAGTCAAGGAATGACTCGTGTGCTTCGCGCCGGTCTTGCCCTCGGGTTGCTCGCGGCTCCGCTGGCCGCCCGGACTTCCTCCTCCCAGGAGCGCCCGGCGGCCTCCGACGACTACTTCAGCTTCAAGTTCGTGGCTGACCCCGCCCTCGCGCCCGACGGGAAGCAGGTCGTCTACACGGTGACCCGGGTGGATCGCGCGCTGAACCGTCGGGTGAGCTCGATCTGGCTGGTGCCCGCCGACGGCAGCGCGCCGCCGCGCCAGCTCACCCTGGGCTCGGTGTCCTCCTCCGCGCCGCTCTGGCGTCCGGACGGCAGGGCCATCGCCTTCACCTCGGTGCGCGTGGTGGCCGGCGATTCCTCATCCACCAGGCCGCAGCTCTACCTCCTGAGCCTCGACGGCGGCGAGCCGCGCCGGCTCACCTCGCTCCCCAACGGCGTGGGCGGATGCTCGTTCTCCCCGGACGGCGGGAGGCTCGTCTGCCTTTCCCGGACCGGGCCAAGCGACCGGATGGCGCCCTCGAGCGACGTGCGCCACTATACCGGGCTCTCCTACAAGTTCAACGACACCGGCTGGTTCGACGACCGGAAGAGCCACCTCTGGATCGTGGACGCCATGACGGGCAAAGCGACCCAGCTCACCAGCGGCGACCGGTGGAACGACTCCGACCCGGTGTGGTCGCCGGACGGGACGAAGCTCGCGTTCGTCTCCAACCGCACCGGCCGGGAGTCGGACGGCGACGAGGACACCGACGTGTGGGTGGTGCCGGTGACCGGCGGCGAGCCGGTCCGCATCTCCGACCATCCCGACAGCGACGGCAGCCCGCGGTGGAGCCCCGACGGGAGGACCATCGCCTTCATCGGCCGGAACCGGGACGGCGATCCGCCCATGATCTGGCGCGCGCCGTCCGCCGGCGGCTCCTCCTCGACCCTGCTGTACCCCGCCGCCGAGCTGTTTCCCTCGGATCTCCAATGGGCCGAAACCGGCGCGGCCCTCTACTTCAACGCCCAGAACCACGGCGAGACCCACCTGTACCGGCTCGACATCGCCACCAGGCAGGTCCGGCCGATCACCAAGGGCCCCCGCGCGGTGCGGCGGCTCTCGCTGGACGACGCCCGCGGCACGATCGCCTACACCGCGAACGACTTCACCCATCTCGACGAGCTCTACGTCGCCAAGCGCGACGGCACCGGCGAGCGGCGGCTCACCTCCGTCAACGACTCCCTCTTCGCCACCCTCACGCTCATGCCGGTCGAGCGGATGACCTACTTGGGAGCCGACGGGTGGGTCGTGGACGGTTTCCTGGTGAAGCCCGTGGGCTGGCAGGCGCGGAAGAGTTATCCGATGGTGTTGAGCGTGCACGGCGGCCCCGCCGGGATGTACGGCGTGGACTGGTTCCACGAGTTCCACGTCTACTCGGGCCGCGGCTGGGCGGTCTTCTTCACCAACCCGCGCGGCTCCACCGGCTACGGCCACGAGTTCGAGCGCGGGATCGCCGGCGAGTGGGGCGGCAAGGACTACGTGGACGTGATGAACGGTGTGGACGCGGTGCTCGCCGCCAATCCCTGGATAGACAAGGAACGGCTCGGCGTCACCGGGGGCAGCTACGGCGGGTTCATGACCAACTGGATCGTGGGGCACACCGGGCGGTTCAAGGCGGCGGTGACGCTCCGGAGCGTGGCGAACTTGGTCAGCGACGAGGGCACCCGTGACGGCGCCTACGGCCACTGCACCGATTTCGGCGGCGATCTCTTCCAGAAGTTCGACGAGTACTGGGACCGCTCTCCCCTCAAGTACGCCCGGAATGTGACCACCCCGATTCTGATCCTCCACTCGGACAACGACTACCGGGTGCCGCTCGAGCAGGGCGAGCAGTGGTTCCGCGCCCTCCGCCACTTCGGGAAGACCGCCGAGCTGGTGATCTTTCCCCGCGAGAACCACAACCTGACCCGCACCGGCGAGCCCAGGCACCTGGTCGAGAGCCTCGACTGGCAGGTCCACTGGTTCTCCAGGTACCTGGACGGGAAGCCGGACGCGGTTGCCCCCGACCGGCGCTGACCCGGCGGGAACCCAAGACCAGTTCAATTCGTTGAGGGGGTATGACCGAAACTGCGACGATTGCCGGTGGCTGCTTCTGGTGCCTGGATGCCGTATTCCGTCCCCTTCGAGGCATCGCGGGGGTGGTCTGCGGCTACACCGGCGGCCAGGTGCCGAACCCGGGTTATCAGGCCGTCTGCACCGGCTTGACCGGGCACGCGGAGGCGGTGGAGATCAGCTTCGATCCCGCGGTGATGTCCTATCGCGAGCTGCTCGAGCTGTTCTTCGCCTTCCACGATCCGACGACCCTGAATCGCCAGGGGCCCGACGAGGGGACCCAGTACCGCTCGGCGATCTACTATCACACCCCGGCGCAGCGCGAGGAGGCGGAGCGGCTCATCCGGAGACTCACCGCCGAGCGGGTGTTCGACGATCCGATCGTGACCGAACTGGTTCCCGCGCAGGCCTTCTATCCCGCCGAGGCGTACCACCAGGACTACTTCCGGCGGAATCCGGACAAGGGATACTGCCAGGCGGTGATCTCGCCCAAGGTGGCGAAGCTCAGGACCAGGTACAAAGAGCGGTTGGTGATGCCCGCCTGACGTCCGAAGGCTCCCGCGCGCCGATCCGCGCGCGGCGCCGTGGCACGGATTCCGTCCTTCCCTGCCCGCCGGATTTCAGACCTGCGCGGAATCCGCCACTGGTGGTGTCACTCCCGAACGCGCAAGCGTCCCCCCAACCTGTGAGGTGAACGAAGCGCCGGCCGGAGGGAGCTCATGACGCAGGCCCCGCCCAACCGCAAGCGCACCACGCCCGCCGCAATTACCCGCATCGGCAAGGTCGTGAGGATTGAACGCCCCGGTCTTCTTTGATCCGACCGGGCGCCGCCCTCGGTGGTGGCGGCGCCTGATACGGGGCCTCGGGCTCGCCGGCGTGGGGGCGGTGACGCTCTACGGCGCGACGGTCGTCATCGCCCCGGCGATCGCCGCCGGGCCGACCATCGAGGCGCCCGCTCCGGTTTCGCTTGCCGATGGCCCCGCGGACCGGCCCGCGGATCGGCCCGATCCCCCCGAGGCGCCGAAGGTCCCGCGCGGCGACCGGACGCCGGAAACGCCCACCCACCGCGCCCCGTCCGCGCCGGTCGTGGCGGCGTTCTACGCGCCCTGGAACGAGACCGGTCTCTACTCACTTCGGGCGCACGCGGGGAAGCTCACGCACCTGATGCCCGAGTGGCTGCACCTCAGCTCCACCGGCGACGGGCTCGACCTGTCCGAGTGGGACCCCGAGGCCTGGCCGCTCAATCTCGAGGTCGTCCGCATCGCCAGGGAGCACGCGGTTGCGATCCACCCGATGCTGAGCAACGCCGCGAGCGTCGGCGAGGGCTTCGACCCCGCGGGCGTGCACCGGCTCCTCGCGTCGCCGGCCCGCCAACAGCGCACCGCGCGCGCGATCCGCGACTGGCTCGTCGCGCGCGGATTCCAGGGCCTCAACCTCGACCTAGAGAGCCTCTACCCCGGCGATTATCGCCGGCTCCCGGCCTTCATCCGCCGGCTCCGCGACGAGCTGCACGCCGCCGGGCTCACGCTGAGCATCGACGTGGAAGCGGAGGAGGTCGCGCTGCCCCGCCGCGACGTCGCCGGGCTCGTGGATTTCGTCGTCCTGATGGCGTACGACCTGCACGACGCCGGCGGCGAGCCGGGTCCCATCGCGCCGTTCCCGTGGTACCGGCGGATCCTCAAGGAGTGGCTCCGCGATGTGCCCCGCGAGAAGCTGGTCGTCGGCATCGGCAACTACGCCTACGACTGGCCGCGGGGGAAACCTCCCGCGACAACCCTGACGTACCAGCTGGCCCTGCTCCGCGCCCGCCTCCGCCAGCCGGGGAAGCGGCCCGCCGAGCTCATCCGATTTGACTCGGCGTCCCGGAATCCGGCCTTCGCCTACCGCGACTCGCTTGGCTGCGGCCACGAGGTGTGGATGCTGGACGGGGTCACCGCGTACAACCAGTGGGTGGTGGCGAGCCGGGAGCTGACCGGCGGCGCGGCGCTCTGGCTCCTGGGGCAGGAGGACCCGAGCCTCTGGAGCTTCTACGACCGGCGCTCGTCGGCGGCGGTGGCCGAGTCCCTGGCGACCGTGCGCTACCCGCCCGCGGTCGAGTACGACGGCGAGGGCGAGGTCCTCGCGGTCGAATCCCGGGCGGCGGTGGGCTTCCGGCTCCTCCGCGTGGACCGGACCACCGGCACGATCGCCCGCGCGCGCTACCTCGCGCTCCCCTCCTCGATCGTGGTGCGGCGCACCGGGTACCGTCCCGGGAAGATCGTGCTCTCGTTCGACGATGGGCCGGACCCGGAATTCACGCCGCAGATCCTCGACGTCCTGCGTGAAGCGCGCGTGCCGGCGGTGTTCTTCATGGTCGGTACGTCGGCCGCGAGGAATCCCGGGCTGGTGCGGCGGGTGTGGGAGGAGGGGCACGAGATCGGGCTCCACACCCTCACCCACCCCAACCTCGGCGAGATCTCGCCGGTCAGGGCGCTGCTCGAGTTCAACGCGCCGCAGCGCATCCTCCAGAACATCCTGGGCCGCTCCTCGCGGCTCTTCCGCCCTCCCTACCGCGCCGACGCCGAGCCGAGGACGCCGGACGAGATCCGCCCCGTCCTCATGGCGAGCGAGCGCGGCTACCTCACCATCGGCGAGTTGCTCGACCCCGAGGACTGGCGGCTCTGGCAGCGCGCCGACGTGCGCCGCTCCCGGGCGGCGGGAGACATGCAGGCGGATCTGCTGCGCGCGCTCGGCACGGCCGGCAAAAGCACCGTGACCGGAAACGTCGTCCTGCTCCACGACGGCGGCGGCGATCGCCGGGAGACCGTGGCCCTGATCAAGAGCGTGATCCCGCTGCTCCGCGCGGAGGGCTACGAGTTCACCTCGCTTTCCGGACTCCTCGGCGTTCCGCGGGATTCCCTGCTCCCCGTGGCCCATGGACAGGACCGCCTGCTGAGCGGCATTCACGGCGCGCTGGTCGACACCGCCCTCGGCTTCCGGGGCGTGCTCCGGGCGGGGTTCCTGCTGGCCGTCGTGCTGGGAATCGCCCGGGTCGTGTTTCTGACCGGGCTGGCGCTCGCCGTGTCGCAGGGCTGGCGTCGCGCCCGCCGCGCAACGGGGAGGGCCGGCCACGCCGCAGCGCGGCGGGCGGAGGCCCCGCCGCGGGTGAGCGTGTTGATCGCCTGCTACAGCGAGCGGCCGGTCATTGCGGCCACGATCCGGAGCGTCCTCGCGAGCCGGAACGTGGAGGTCGAGGTCATCGTGGTGGACGACGGCTCGGCGGACGGCACCGCCCAGGAGGTGCGGCGCTGCTTCGGCGATGATCCGAGGGTCCGGCTCCTCCGCCAAGCCAACAGCGGCAAGGCAGTGGCGCTCAATCGTGCCCTGGCCGAGGCCCGGTACGAGGCCATCGCCTGCCTCGACGCCGACACCTGTGTCGCACCCGGCGCGCTGGCCCGGCTGGCGCTTCGCTTCGACGACCCGCGGGTGGGCGCGGCGGCCGGGGAGGTTCGGGTCGGCAATCCGGTGAACCTGCTCACGCGCTGGCAGGCGCTGGAATACGTCGTGAGCCAGAACCTCGACCGGCTCGCCATGGCGCTCGGCAATGCCGTCACGGTGGTGCCCGGTGCCATCGGTGCGTGGCGGCGGAGCGCGGTGCTCGCGGTGGGCGGCTACCGCAACGACACCGTGGCGGAGGACATGGACCTGACCTGGTGCCTCCGGCGGGCGGGCTGGCGGATCGTCACCGAGAACCGGGCCCGCGGCTTCACCGAGGCGCCCGACACGCTGCGCGCCTTCGTCGGTCAGCGGGTGCGGTGGACCTACGGCACCCTGCAGTGCCTGTGGAAGCACCGCGGCGCGCTGGGACGCTACGGCTGGTTCGGCTGGGTGGTGCTGCCCAGCGTGTGGCTCTTCCAGATCCTCTTCCAGGTCGTGGCCCCGCTGGTGGACCTCCAGATCGCGTGGACGCTGGGCAGCTTCCTCCACGACTGGATGACCACCTGGGACCTCCGCGCCACGGCAATTCTGCACGGCAGCCTGGGCGCGGCGGTCGAAACCGGGGTGCTCTTCGCCCTCTTCACCGCGCTGGAGCTGATCGGCGGGGCGCTGGCGTGCCGGCTCGGCCGGGAGCGGATGCGGCTCCTCTGGTGGCTGCCCCTGCAGCGATTTCTCTACCGGCAGATCCTCTACGCGGTCGTCTGCCGCTGCCTGGCCGGCGCGCTCGCCGGGATCCGGCTCGGCTGGAGCAAGCTGCCGCGAAAGGGGACGGTGGCGCTGGATCCGGAGTGGACCCCCGGTCTCGCCGAGTCGTCCCAGCTACCGGTATAGACCGGAGCCCCCACCCCGGCGGCGACTGAATCCATCCCCGCCGCGATCGGCGGCTGGGCGGGTACCTTTCGTCCACGGGGTGCCATCCTTTCTGCCGTGAGGGGGCTCTAATTGGCCAGGCGGGGCTGGACTGGTGCGCTTTCGACGCCGCGCCGTGTCGTCTGGTGTCATACCGACTCGTTGGTTGCCTGCATGTTGCGACCTGGGGAAAACTCGTGAGGCGCAATCCGGCGGTGTGGGCGCTTATCGTCGGGGCGGCCCTGGGCGGGGCGTGCGCCCCTCAGGCCCGAGCGCAGGGTGCGCCGGCCACCCTCACCGTCCGGCTGCGAGACGAGCGTGGGCAACCGACTTGGCTTGGCTTCATCCGCCTCGAGGGGTCGACGACGACCGCCGAGATCGATTCCGTTGGCATCGCGGTGATCCGGAACGTTGCTCCCGGCCCGGTCCGGCTCAGCATCCACGCGCTCGGGTATCGGCAGCTCGACACGGCCATCGTCATCCGTCCCGGAACCCATGAGCGCTTGACTGTTTCCCTGCGGGAGGAGGACTTCTATAGGCGCATTCGGGAAGAGGAAGCGAAGCGCCGCGCCCAGCAGCGAATGGCCGACTCGATGCGCAAGGCCAACGGCGGCATCGACAGCGTCGCCCGCGGGCTCGTGGTCCTCGACACCGCGCTCACCTTCGGCTACGAGCGCTTCGGGCTCAATCTGCTCGCCGCCGCCCTCGACAGCACCCCACGAGACAGCAGCCGGATTCTCTCCCCCCTCGGCGCGGGCCAGGCGCTCGCCATCGCATTCCTCGCCGCCCGCGACTCCAGCGCGCGCGCCATCGCCGGCGCGCTCCGCCTGGGGGGCATGACCGCCGAAGAGCTGGCCGCCCGCGCCCGTCGCTTCCTCGACATGGCCCGCCGCCGCCGCGACCTCACCCTCCTCCTCGCGAACGCGCTCTGGGTGGACACCTCGGCCACGCTCGATCCCCGGCTCCAACAGGTCGCGGGCGAGCAGTTCTCCGCGGCCGTCCGCTCGCTGCCGCTCAGCAGCCGGGAGGCGATGGCCGCGGTCAATCACTGGGCCGACAGCACCACGGCGGGACGGATCCCAACGATCCGGAAGGTACCGTTCGATTCGAGCGTCAAGGTCGTGCTCACCAACGCGGTCTATCTCAAGAGTCTCTGGCTGGATCCGTTCTCGGATGCCGCCACGAAGCCTCATCCGTTCAACGCCGCTGGAGGCCATCGCCTCGAAGTGCCGACGATGGAGCGGCGCGCCACGCTCGCCTACCGCCGTGGGCCAGGGTTTCAGGCCCTCCGCTTGCCCTATGCCGCCGGCCTCACGGCGATGTATCTCGTGCTCCCCGACTCGGCGAGCAACCCGCGCTCGGTGCTCCGCACGCTGGCTGGGAAAGACTGGCCTGCCCCCGATCCCCGCCGAGAGATGAGGGACGTCCACCTCCTGCTCCCCCGTCTCCATATCGAGCAGGCGACCGACTTGCTCCCGCCTTTCCGCGGTCTCGGCATGGAGATCGTCGCAGACTCGCACAAGGCGGACTTTCGGGGGCTCGTCGTCCAGCGCCCGGGTACCCCACCACTCTGCCCCCCGTGGACCGAGCCGCAGCCGGCGCCGTGCGTCCGGTATCGGGTGAGCGAGGCCCGGCAGAACGTCTATCTCGATGTGGACGAGCGCGGCACCGAGGCCGCCGCGGTGACCGCCCTGAGTTTCGCGGCGAGACCGACAAGCGTACCACCTCCCCCGATCGAATTCGTGGTGGACCGCCCGTTCCTCTTCGGCATCCGCGACGAACGGACCGGCGTCCTCCTCTTCATCGGCTACGTGGCGAGCCCGAAGCAGTAGCTCGGCCCCCCTTCCCCCGGCGCGGCAACCCTCCACTGCCCCGCCCCCTGACATCGACCGCCCGGTCGGCACTACTTTCTCCCCGGTCCAGCCCTCCCAGCCCCGAGGAGCCCCCGTGCACCGCCTCGCCCGTGCCGCCGCCCTGGCCGTCCTCACCCTCCTCGCTACCTCCTCCTCGCTCCTCGCTCAGCTGGACCCCCGCCTCTACCAGTCGCTCACCTGGCGGAACATCGGCCCGTTCCGCGGCGGCCGGACCAAGGCGGCGACCGGCGTGGCCGGCCAGCCCAACGTCTTCTACATCGGCGCGGTGAACGGCGGGGTCTGGAAGACCACCGATTTCGGCCGTACCTGGAACCCCATCTTCGACGACCAGCCCACCGGCTCGATCGGCGCCATCGCGATCGCCCCCCTCGAATCCGGACATCATCTACGTCGGGAGCGGCGAAGGGCTCCAGCGCCCCGACCTCTCCACCGGCGACGGGATCTACAAGTCCACCGACGCCGGGAAGAGCTGGACCCACCTGGGCCTCCGGGACGGCCAGCAGATCCCCCAGATCGCGGTGGACCCGCGAAACCCCGACCGCTTGTTCGTCGCCGTGCTCGGCCACCCCTACGGCCCTAACCCGGAGCGCGGCCTCTTCCGCTCAACCGACGGCGGGAAAACCTTCGAAAGGGTTCTCGGGAAGGACGAGAACACCGGCGCGGTGGACGTGGTGCTCGACCCCAAGAACCCCGACATCGTCTACGCGGTGCTCTGGGAAGCGCGCCAGGCGCCCTGGGAGAACGGCGCCTTCAGCGGGCCCGGGAGCGGTCTGTTCAAGTCCACCGACGGCGGCGCCACCTGGAAACCGCTCACCGGCGGCCTGCCGACCTTCGAGCAGGACGGCCTCGGCCGGATCGGCGTCACCGTGGCGCCGAGCGATCCCAACCGGCTCTACGCCACGGTCTCGGTCCGCGCGGGCGGATTCCTCTACCGCTCCGACGACGCCGGCGAGTCCTGGCGCCGGGTGAGCGAGGACGGCCGCCTCGCCGGCCGCCCCGACGACTTCGCCGAGGTCAAGGTGGATCCGACCAACCCCGACGTCGTCTACAGCGCGAGCGTCGTCACCTGGAAGTCCACCGACGGCGGGAAGAGCTGGACCGGCATCCGCGGCGCCCCGGGCGGCGACGACTACCACCGCATCTGGATCAACCCCAGTTTCCCCCAGATCATCCTCATCGCCTCCGACCAGGGCGCCATCGTCACCGTGAACGGCGGCGAGAGCTGGAGCAGCTGGTACAACCAGCCGACCGCGCAGTTCTACCACGTCAGCGCCGACAACGCCTTCCCCTACCGGGTCTGCGGCGGCCAGCAGGAGAGCGGCTCGGCGTGCGTCGCGAGCCGGGGCGACGACGGCCAGATCACCTTCCGGGAGTGGCATCCCGTCGCGGTCGAGGAGTACGGCTACGTCGCGGCCGATCCGCTCGACCCCGACATCGTCTACGGCGGGAGGATCAGCCGCTACGACCGCCGCACCGGGCAGGTGCAGAACGTCGCCCCGAAGCTCTTCCGCGACGCGGGGTATCGTGTGCTCCGGACCGCGCCGGTGCTCTTCTCGCCGCTCGATCCGCGGCTGCTCTTCTTCGCCACCAACACGATCTGGACCACGCTCGACGGGGGGAAAAGCTGGAAGCGGATCTCCCCCGACCTGACCCGCACCGATTCCATCGTCCCGGCGAGCGTCGGGAAGTACGCACGGGAGCGCTCGGCCGCGGCGCGGCATCCCGGCGTGGTCTACACCATAGCGCCGAGCTACCGGAGCCCGAACGTGATCTGGGCCGGGAGCGACGACGGGCTCATCCACGTCACCCTGAACGGCGGGAAGACCTGGAAGAACGTGACGCCGCCCGGCCTCACGGCGTGGAGCAAGGTGTCGCTGATGGACGCCTCGCACTTCGATACCCTGTCCGCGTACGCCGCGGTCAACACCATCCGGATTGACGACCTCCGGCCCCACCTCTACCGGACCCGGGACGGGGGCAGAAGCTGGACCCGCATCACCAGCGGCATCCCCGACGGCGCCACCATCAATTCGGTGCGGGAGGACCCGGTGCGGAAGGGGCTCCTCTTCGCCGGGAGCGAAACGCAGGTCTGGGTCTCCTTCGACGACGGCGACCACTGGCAATCGCTCCGGCTCAACATGCCGGCCACCTCGATCCGCGACCTGGCGGTCAAGGACGACGATCTCCTGGCGGGCACCCATGGGCGGGGCTTCTGGATCCTCGACGACCTCACCCCGCTCCGCCAGCTCACCCCGGCCACGGCGGCCGAATCCGCGATACTGTTCAAGCCTGCCCGCGCCACCCGGATGCGCTGGAACATGAACCCCGACACCCCGCTCCCGCCCGATGAGCCGGCCGCGCCTAACCCGCCCGACGGCGCCATTCTCGACTACTGGCTCCGGGAAACCGTGCGCGCTCCGCTGACGCTCGAGATCCAGGATCGGAGCGGCGCGGTGGTCCGCCGGTTCGCCAGCGACGATCCGCCCGAAAAGCCGATCGAAGGCCGCAACATCCCCGACTACTGGATCCGCCCGCCGCAGGTCCTCTCCACCGGGGCCGGGGCGCACCGGTTCGTCTGGGACCTCCACTGGCCCGCACCCAGGGTTCAGGGCCTCGGCTACCCCATCAGCGCGGTCTACCGGAACACCCCCAGGGCGCCGGCCGGGACCTGGGTGATGCCCGGGACCTACACCGTGAAGCTCACGGTGAACGGGAAGAGCTACACCCAGCCCCTCACCGTGCGGATGGACCCGCGCGTAAAGGCGACCCCGCGCACCCTGCTGCGCCAGTATGGGCTCTCCCAGCAGCTCGCCCACGCGCTCAAGCTGGACTACGACGCCCTCCAGGAAGTCCGCGTCCTCCGGGCCAGGGTGCGCGAGGCGCGCGGCAGGGTGCCGGCGGGGGCCGCCCCGGATGCCCTGGCCGAATTCGACCGCAAGCTCGCCGCGCTCGAGGGCGGGGGTGGGGGGGGTGGCGGGGGTGGCGGGGCGGCTATTTTCGGTGGTGGCGCCGTCGGCGAGCCGTCCCTGAGCCGGCTCAACGACGAGCTCGGCGCCCTCTTCGGGGAGCTCCAGAGCGTGGACGCCGAGCCCACCACCCAGGCGGTGGCCGCGATCGCGGAAAAGGAAGCGGCGTTGAGGGGAGCGCTGGGCCGCTGGTCCGCGCTCCGGACCACCGAGCTCAGCGCCCTCAATATCCGGCTTCGAGCGATGGGACAGGCCGAGATCAGGTGACGCGTTATTTGACGGTGATTCCGCCCGGTTGTGGCGGCGACTTGACAGGCGTGTGGACCGCTGACTCAGCTATGGTGGCGGAAAACCCCCAAAGCGTACAGTTCCTTTGCGAAGAGACGCCGAATGTGCAAGGGCACGACGCTTGCCCTCTCGCTGCCATGCGGGTGTTCCCCACACGAGGAGGCGGCATGATGGGACGAACTCGGGTCCGGGCGATCGGCCTCACCGCGGCGCTGTGCGCGCTGGCGGCGGGGACCGCGCGCGCCGACGGGCAGCAGTGCGTCCAGCGGGACACCCCCAACATCATTCAGCCCGGAAACCCGCTCTGGGCGGCGGATCTCAACGTCTATCCGGGGGGCCCGACCAACAACGGGACCGTGGACATCACCGCCACGAACCCGCGTAGCGGGCTCGGCTCGCTCGAGCTCAGCACCTCCGGAAGCCTCTTCGACTGGGCCTTCTTCAAGCGCCTCGCCAACGCCGACGCGTGGGGGCTGCTCCGGGACATCAATTGCGTCACGTTCGACTGGTATCGGAGCGCGTACACCCTGCCGGCCAATCCGCCGGACGCGCTCACCGCCGCCACCTGGCAGGAGCAGACCCCGGTGCTCCGCCTTCTGGTCCGCGATGTGGTGAACGGCCAGCCGGTCGTGAGCCATCTCGTCTGGGAGGAGTGGTACAACAGCCTCGGCACCATTGATCCCACCGTGAACGACGCCTGGCATTTCGAGAACCTGACCGGCCAGAACTTCTGGCGCCACTTCGACGGCGGGCTCACCTATACCAACGCCGGCTGCGCCAACGGCGGCTTCGTCTCCTCGGCCGACCTGCAGATCTTCACCCTGGGCGACTGGGTCACCAACTGCTACTCCTCCAGCGCCGAGATCTTCGGGATCATGGTCGGCGCGGGGAGCGCCTGGCCCGGCCCGTACCACGGCTTCGTGGACAACGTGCAGCTTGCCTTCGAGCACCAGAACGGATTCGCCGTACAGGACAACTTCGATTTCGATGCGAGCGCCGTGCCGGAGCCCGCCTCCATAGCCCTTTTCGCCACCGGCCTGGTCGGAGTCGCCGGCGCGGCCCTGGTCCGGCGCCGGCGCCGCCGCGCCGGCTGACGGCGCGGCGTCCGGCCCGCTGATTCCGCAACTTTCGTCGTAGCCATCTGAAACAGCCGGGCGAACCCGCCCGTACAGGTCTCCGCCCCGTCGCCACCCGCGATCGCCGGAGATCCAGCATGCGCGTCCGCCCACCCGCGTTGATCCCGCTGTGTCTCCTCCTCTCCACACCGCTTTCGCAGCTCGCCGCGCAGGCTGGTGAGCCGGAGGAGCGCGAGGCGCCTCCCGACACCACGCCCGGCCACGGGCTCCTCAACCTCGGCGTGAACGGCGTCGGGATCAGCTTCGGCAACTCGGCCCGGTGGACCGGCCTCCGGATCAACGTCCGCGACCGGGGCGTGCAGCGGGTCACCGGCATCAACCTCACCTTCTGGAAGGCCGCCACCGACGCCAACCGCCGCGCCGCGATCAAGGGGCTCGCGGTGGGCATCGTGGGTCCCGAGGGCGGGCGGTTGAGCGGCATCGCCCTCGGCATCGGCGGGGTGCTCGCGCACGAGCGGATGGCGGGGGTCAACCTGGGCGGGCTCGGCCTGGTGTCCGACGGCCGGATGAGCGGCATCAATCTCGGCGGACTGGGCGTGGTATCCGACGGCCCGATGAGCGGCATCAACATCGGCGGGCTGGGCGCGGTGTCCGACGGCCGGATGAGCGGCCTCAACGTCGGCGGGCTGGGCGTGGTGGCCGACGGCGGGCTCCGCGGCATCACCGTGGGCGGCCTGGGGGCGGTGAGCGACGGGAAGGTGGAAGGGATCACCATCGGGGGACTCGGCGCCGTGGCGGACGGGGGCATGATCGGGATCACCGTCGGCGGACTCGGCGCGGTGAGCGACGGCCCCGTTACCGGACTCGGTGTCGGCGGGCTCGGGCTGGTGAGCGACGGCGGAATCAACGGAGCCGGTTTCGGCGGGCTGGCCGTCGTGGTCGACGGAGGGGTAAGGGGCGTCGCGCTGGGCGGCCTCGCCGTGGTGGCGGATGGCGGGGTCAGCGGCCTCGCCGCCGGCGGCCTCGCCGTGGTGGGCGGCGGCGGGATCCGCGGCGTGGCGCTCTCGCTGGGCGAGATCAACTCCTGGCGCCGCGACCACGGGGAAGACGCCCGCCGGGCCCGGGTCGAGGGCCTCGCGGCGACGCTCTACCGGATCCGCACCCGCGAAGCCATCGGCATGATGGTGGCGGGCTGGATCAAAACCACGGATGCGCGTGGTGTCACGGTGGCGGCCTACAACCAGATCCGCGGCGAGCAGCACGGCCTCGCCATCGGGGTGTTCAACTCCGCGCGCGAGCTGCACGGGGTGCAGATCGGGTTGCTCAACCGGGCGGAGAACAACCGGCCCCCGTTCCGGTGGGTCCCGGTGGTCAACGCGCACCTGCGGTAGGGTTCAGAGCGTTTTCAGGTACGCGATCACCGCCACCTGCTCGGCGGGCGTGAGCCGCTGGAACCGGTCGCGCGACGCCGCGCCCTCGCCGCCGTGAAGCTGGATGGCCTGCGGGAGCGTGGTGGCCCGGCCGTCGTGGAGGAAGTCCTTCCTGAGCCGGACGCCGATGAGCGGCTCGGTCCGGAACTCGGATGGCTGGGCGAGTCCCAGGCAGATGTCGGCGAGCTCGGGACCCATGTCGTGGAGCAGGAGGTCGGAGAAGGCGGCGACCTCCTTGTGATTGAGCGCCGCGATCGGGGAGTCGCCGGTGCGGAGCGTGGGGATGTGACACGCGGTGCAGCCGATCCGCTCGAATTGATCCCGCCCGCGGCCGGCTTCCCCGGAGAGCTTGAGCGGACTCGGCACGGCGAGAAACCGTACGAACGCGTTGGTCAGGTCCACCGCCCCGCGGTTGATTTCCGGCTCGGGGACCGGGTCCACCCCGTCCGGGATCGGCTTTCCGCCGATGGTTTCTTCGGTCGGCACGCCCGGAGTCGTAATCCCCTGCTCGGCGATATACGCCCCCTCGTTGAACTCCCGGAGCGTCGGGACCAACGCCTTCCGGCCGAACCGTCCCAACCGTCCGTCCACGAACCGATTGGGCCGCCCGGAAATGCCGTCGTGGTTCCGGTCGTCGGGGTCGGCGCGGGATAGGATCTCCGCGTCCGGCACGAGGTCCAGGAATCCGCGCCCGAAGACCACCGGCGTGGTGCGGCGGGCAGTGGCGGTGGCGTCGGCGGGGACCGGCTCGCTGTCAATGCCGAGCGCGGCTTTCAGGGCCGGCGTGGCGTGCGCCTGGATCACGAAGCCGCCCTGCTCGACCAGCGGATCACAGACCTGGTCGGCGCGGAACGCGGCGGCGTGCTGCTCCACCTCGTCGCCGAACCCCCCGGCCACCGGCTCTTCGTGACACTCGCCGCACCCGACGGCGTTGAAGAGCGGGCCCAGGCCGGTCTCCGGTGTGAAGACGCGGACAAAGAGGGCCTGACCCTGCGCGAACGAGTCGCGCTGGGCCCGGGTCAGGCCGCGCACCGGATCGCCCGGCTTCAGGGTCCCGGCGCAGCCTGCGGCGGCGAGCGCCGCGATGAGGAGGACGAAGGCGTTCGAGGTTTGCCGGCCTTCCCTCACGGAGCGCCGGCCCCCGGCGAGCCCTCGGGCACGATCTTCCGGATCCGGTCCGCCACCAGCCCCTTGTCGGTCCGGTGGCACTCGGCCCGCAGGACATCGCCGGGCTTGAGGTCGTTCAGGGCGAGCTTGCCGTTCGGGGCCTCGAATTTGGTATCGGGCACGATGTTCATGTGCACCATCCGGAGGGCGAATCCCACCCCGGTGATCAGATCAATGCTGCTCGAATCCGTCCTGACGGCGTGCACCGTGCCCTGGTAGGTGTAGGTGGCGGGTTCCTGTAGTCCGGATCGCGCCTGCGCCTGCGGCGAGTGGGCCGAGGTGGCGAGCAACGGCAGCAGAAGAGCGGCTGTCTTGAGATGCATGGGTACCTCCTTCCATTACAGCTGAAAACTCGGGCAACTGCGGGCGGCGGTCAATCCGGCTGTGGCAGACCCGAGCCGGCGCGCCGGGCATTGAACCCCCGCGGCCGGCCACCGATTTGCCGCCCGGCGATCCGACCCCCAGATTGCTAGAGTTACCCGTCGGGCGGAGCCGCGGCCGCCCTGGGCAACGGTCGGCCCGCTCCCGGCATCTAACCGTCGCTGCCCGGCGCCGTTTCACCCCCCGTGGCCGGAGGAGGCCCGATGGGATTGCTTCGCAAACGCTGGTTTCTCATCGCGGCCGCCGTCGTGGTGCTCGGAGTCCCGGGCGCCTGGCTGCTCGCGCGGAACCCGAAGCCGGCGGCGACGGTGGAGGGCCGGGTCAAGCGGGGCGATTTCAAGGTCGTCGTCACCACCTCGGGCGAGCTCCGCGCCCGCAAGTTCGTCCAGATCACCGCCCCCACCAACGCGCAGCAGGCGGGCGCCTACCAGATGAAGATCGCCTCCATCGTGCCGGAAGGGACGGTGGTGAAGGCGGGCGAGGTCGTCGCCGAGCTGGATCGCTCCACCCTGGCGTCCAAGCTGCAGGAGGTGACCCTGGCCCTCCAGAAGGCGGAGGCGGTGTACGAGCAGGCGATGCTCGACTCGACCCTCAACCTCTCCAAGGCGCGCGAAGACATGCGCACCATGGAGCTCGCCCTGGAGGAGAAGAAACTCGCCAAGGAGCAGGCCGTCTACGAGGCGCCGACCATCCGCCGCCAGGCGGAGATTGATCAGGAGAAGGCCCTGCGTGCCCTGGCCCAGGCCAAGGTGGATTACAAGACCAAGACCGAGCAGGCCCAGGCCAAGATGCGCGAGGTGGGCGCCGACCGCGACCGGCAGCGGAACCTGCTGGGCGTGGTGCAGGACGTGATGCAGAACTTCACCATCAAGGCGCCCGCGCCCGGGATGGTGATCTACGTGAAGGAGTGGAACGGGAAGAAGAAGACCAGCGGCTCACAGGTGAACGCGTGGGAGCCGACCGTCGCCACGCTCCCCGATCTCACCCAGATGGAGTCCATCACCTACGTGAACGAGATCGACGTCCGGAAGATCGCGGTCGGCCAGCCGGCGTCGATCACCCTCGACGCCGATCCCGGCAAGCGGCTCAAGGGCAGCGTGACCAGCGTCGCCAACGTCGGCGAGCAGCGTCCCAACCAGGACGCCAAGGTGTTCGAGGTCAAGATCTCCATCGCCGACGCCGACACCACGCTCCGGCCCGGGATGACCACGGGGAACGGCGTCGAGACGTACAAGACCCAGGCCGCGCTCTACGTCCCCCTCGAGGCCCTGAACAGCGAGGGCGGCATTCCCTTCGTATACCGGCGGAGCGGCGGCCGGGTGACCAAGCAGGAAGTCGCCACCGGCATGATGAACGACGACGACGTGATCGTCGTGCGCGGGCTGGCCGAGGACGACCGGGTCCTGCTCTCGGCGCCCGAGCACAAGGAGGAGCTCGCGCTGGTCCGCCTCCCCGGCTCCACGGCGCCCGCCCCGGCCGCCGGCGGCGACACCGCGCTGGGCCCGCGGCCGATCCCCCCCGCGATCGCCCCCGCGCCGGGCCCGGCCCCGGCCCCCGCCCCCTCGGGCGCACCGCCGGTCTCGCCTCGCAAGCCGAGCTGACCGCCTTGCGCCTCGATCGGGAGGCGCTCCTGCGCCTGCAGGGGCAGATCATCGCCCACGTCGCCTCCAGCTCGCGCACCGCGCTCGAGGCCCTCCGCCACAACAAGCTCCGCGCCTTCCTCACCTCGCTGGGCATCCTCTTCGGCGTGGCCTCGGTCATCGCGATGCTGGCGATCGGCCGCGGAGCCGAGCAGGAGATCCTGGCGCAGATGCGCCTGCTCGGCTCCAACAACGTGATGATCACGCCCTACGTCGAGCAGAAGGAGGGCGAGGTCACCGAAAAGCAGGAGAAGGAGGTCAAGCGCTACTCGCCCGGGCTGACCTACGCCGACGCGGGGGCCATCGCCCGCGGCATCCCGGCGGTGGAGGCGATGAGCGCGGAGATCGTCCTGAACACCAACATCACCCGGGAGGGCCGGCGCCGCTCCGGGAAACTGGTCGGCGTGGACACCAGCTACTTCCGGATCATGAACCTGGAGCGCCAGCAGGGCGCCTGGTTCACGCCGGCGCAGGTGGAGCACGGGCTGCCGGTGGCGGTGATCGGCAACGGGGTCCGGACCCGCTTCTTCACCACCGAGGACCCGCTCGGCCGGCCGATCAAGGTGGGGGAGACCTGGCTCACCGTGGTGGCGGTGCTGGCCGACCGGCGGGTGAGCAACGAGACCGCGGCCCGGCTGGGGATCCGCGACGCCAACATGGACGTGTACATCCCGGTCCGCACCATGCTCCTCCGCTTCCGCAATCGCGCCCTGGTCACCCAGCAGGACGTCGAGCAGGCCGCGCGCCCGGGGACCTTCGTCCTCAGCGATTCCAGCGAGAGCGACGAGCAGCGCCAGGAGCGCACCAACCGGAACCAGCTCGACCGGATCGTGGTGCGGGTCGCCGACTCCCGGCTGGTGCCCGGCGTGGCCGCCATCGCGCAGCGGATGCTCGAGCGCCGCCACAACACCGTCGTGGATTTCGAGATCACCATCCCGGAGCTCCTCCTCAAGCAGGAGCAGCGGACCCGGACGATCTTCAACGTCGTGCTCGGCTCGATCGCCTCGATCTCGCTGATCGTGGGCGGCATCGGGATCATGAACATCATGCTGGCGTCCGTGCTCGAGCGGATCAGGGAGATCGGCGTGCGCCGCGCCGTCGGCGCCACCCGGCGGGACATCCTCTTCCAGTTCCTGAGCGAGGCGGTCCTCATCAGCGTGACGGGCGGAGTCGCCGGGATCGTCACCGGCGCCGCGCTCAGCTCCGGCATCCAGCATGTCGCCGGGATCCGGACCATCGTGTCGTACCTCTCCGTGGCGGTCGCCTTCGGGGTCTCCTTCACCGTGGGCGTCGCCTTCGGCATCATGCCGGCCCATCGGGCCGCGCAGCAGGATCCGGTCGTCTGCCTCCGCTACGAGTGACGCCCATGACAATTCGCGCTTCGCTTGCCGCCGCGCGCCGCGCGGCGCTCGGCCTGGCCCTCCTCGGCGCCGGCTCCGGCCCGGCCGGAGCGCAGGAGCCGCTCACGCTTCCACAGGCGATCCAGCTGGCCCAGGAGCAGGGCCACCTGGCCAGGGCCGCCGCCGCCACCCGCGACGCCGCACGCTACCGGGACCGCGCGTTCTACTCGCGGCTCCTGCCCCAGCTCTTCCTGGGCGGAAGCCTTCCCGCCTACAACCGCTCGATCATTCCCGTGGTGCAGCCCGACGGCAGCACGCTGTTCCGGCCCCAGGACCAGACCAACGCGGCGCTCACGATGACGCTGTCCCAGAAGCTGCCGGTCCTGGGCGGCGACTTCTTCGTCACTTCCTCGCTCGCGCGGCTCCGGGTGAGCGGGGCCCAATCCACCCAGCTCTGGTCGTCCACCCCGGTCTCCTTCGGGCTCCGGCAGGACCTCTTGAGGCCCAACGCCGCGGGGTGGGACCGGCGGGAGCAGGACGTCCGCTCCGACCTGGCCGAGCGGCAGTATCTCGAAGCCCGGGAGGACCTCGCCATCCAGACGGCGGGGCTCTTCTTCGATACCTACGCCGCGCGGGTGGCACTCGCGACGGCGACCAGCAACGCCGCGGTCAACGACACCCTCTACACCCTCAACAAGGGCCGGTTCGAGGTCGGCAAGATCGGGGAGAACGACCTGCTCCAGAGCGAGCTCGCGCTGCTCCGGGCCCGCACCTCGCTGGACGCGGCACGGCTGGAGTTGGACCGCAGCACCGCCGCGCTCCGCCTGGCTCTCAACCTGCCCGCGGACCGGCCGCTCGAGATCGCGGTGACGGCCGAGGTGCCGGTGTTCGAGGCGGACACCTCCCGCGCCACCGCCGAGGCACTCCGGAACCGGGCCAGCGTGAGCGACGTGGCGCTGCAGGAGGTGCAGGCTCGGCGCCGGGTGACCGAGGCCCGGCTGAGCAACTGGATCGGCGCCTCCATTTCGGCGAGCTACGGGTACAACCAGTCGGCGCCCGAGCGGAACCAGGTCTACAAGAACCTGCTCGAGGCGCGCCAGTTCACCCTCGCGCTCCAGGCCCCGCTGTTCCAGTGGGGCGGCCACCACGAGGGGGTCCAGGCCGCGGAGGCCGACCGCGAGCGGGTAGCGAGCACCACCCGGGTCACCCTCGAGCAGACCGCGCAGGAGGCCCACTTCGCGGCGCTCCAGCTGGCCCAGGCGCGCCGCGGCCTCGCGCTGTCGGCCAAGGGCGATACGGTGGCGGACAAGCGCTTCGAGGTGGCGTACAACCGGTACGTGATCGGACGGATCGCGATTGACAACCTGTTCGTCGCCCAGGCCGAGAAGGACGCGGCCCGGGTCCAGTTCGTCCAGGCGCTCCGCGGCTACTGGCAGGCGTACTACCGGCTCCGCCGGCTCACGCTCTTCGACTTCGAGACCGGGCGGGCGATTCAGTAGGGCCGCGGCAGGGGCCTGCGCCGCCCTGCATCTCCAACTGGAGGGGACTCACACTTTGTTCCGCCTGAGCTCCTCCAGCGAATAGAACGTCCCCCGCCACACGATCCCCCCTCGCGAAAGATTGAGCGCGAGCGTGCGGACGATGATCCACGCGAAGAGCACCGCGGTGAGCGGATAGAGCGGCGCCGTTCGGACGGTAACCCGCGCCTCCCGCGCCATCCGGGCCTGGAGTAAGAGCTGGAAGGCGGCCGCGAGGGCGCCGAAGAGCCGGAGCGGGCCCGACCCGAACAGGAGCGCCGCCAACGGCCCCAGGCCGACCAGGAGGTACCCGAAGGCCGCGCCTAGCATGAGCGGGGCGTGGTACTCCACCGCGGCGAACGAGTTCTTCTCCAGGCCGCGGATCGTTTCGCCGATCGAGCGGTACCACTCCACCTCGATCAGGCCGTGCCCCAGGCCCGCCTCCTGCCGCGCCCCGCTCCGCTTGAGGATCTTGCCGAGCTTGAGGTCGTCGTCGGGACGAAGCCGGATCGACGCGTGCCCGCCCGCCCGGGCGTAGGCGGAAGCGCGCACCAGGTTGAACGCGCCCACCCCGATGAACCAGCGGCTCCGCGGATCGCGCACCCGCCAGGGCCGAATCCAGCCGGTGAACCAGACCAGGAACGACACCACGAACGCCTGGAGCAGGATCCCGAGCATCCGCATGTCGGGAAAGAGCGCCAGGTGGTCGCAGCCGCTCCGCTCCACGAATCTCACCGTTCGGGCGACGGTTTCGGCGTGCATCACCACATCGGCGTCGGTGAAGAGGAGCCACTGCCCCCGCGCCGCGGCCGCGCCCACGGACAGCGCGTGGTTCTTCCCGAGCCAGCCGGGCGGGAGCTCGCGTACGTGAATAACCCGCAGGGTGGGCCGCCCGGCGGCCCCGCTCCCCCCCCCGCCCGCGCCGGGCGCCGGGTTGGCGGTCGCGAGCCGGTCGAGGATCGCGCCGGTCCGGTCGGTGGAGCGATCGTCCACCGCGACGATCTCGAGCGCCGGGTAGTGCTGGGCGAGAAGCGAGCCCATCGCCTCCTCGACGCCTCGCTCCTCGTCGCGGGCGGCCACGACGATGGAGACCAGCGGCGCTCCGCCGCCTTCCCGGGGCCGCTCCGCGGCGAGGCGCGGCAGCTTCCGGACCCCGATCAGCACGTCGAGCCCCGCCGCGACGATCCCCACCAGCAGGACCAGCATCGCCCAGGCGAGTGGCGTCATGCTCTCGTGCGGCAGCCGGGCCCACCGGTGGAAGGACGCGCAGCCTTCATCGTCGAGCACCTCGTGGGAGGGTCCGCCGGGGTGGTGTGCGTGCCGGGTAAAGTACTCCCCGCCTCCGTCTTGACATATCCCGCGGTGTATCGCAAGATATATCGTGTGTTGTGTCGCATGACCTATCGCAGAAGGGCTGAAAATGCATAAACCACATGATGACTGGGGGTTGGGAGACCTGGCCGACTTCCTCTCCTGCGGCTTCGGGCCGGGCGCCTTCGCCTTCCGGATGGGCCGAGGACGTCACCGGCGCGGCCCCCGGACCCAGATGTTCGAGTCGGGGGAGGTGAAATTCGTCATTCTCCGCCTCCTCAAGGAAAAGCCCCGCCACGGCTACGAGGTCATCAAGGCGCTGGAGGAGAAGCTGGCCGGCACCTATTCGGCGTCGGCGGGCACCGTCTACCCCACGCTTCAGCTGCTGGAAGACCAGGGCTACGTGCGGGTGATCGAGGAAAACGGGAAGAAGGTCTATCACATCACCCCCGAGGGCGAGCAGTTCCTCGAGGCGAACCGCACCACCATTGACGACATCTTCGACCGGGTGCGGGACACGGTGCGCGACTTCGCCGGCGGTGCGATGGGCGAGCTCCACCAGGCCTTCGCCCGGATGGCGAGCGTCACCTACAAGCGCGCCTGGCGCTGGGGCGGCAGCCATCCCGCGGTACCGCGAATCATCGAGATCCTGAACCGGGCCTCCGACGACATCGAGAAGGAATGGGGGAAGGTCTGACCATGCGCGGATTTCCTTTCGGCTGGATCGGCTTCGTGGTCTTGATGATGTGCCTGAGCTCGGTGATGCGGGCGGTGTTCGGCGGCTGGCGCCGCTGGGATGGGACCCCGGTCGGATCCCGCCGGCTCCGGCGTCGTGACCGGGCGGGCCGCGAGGACGTCGAGCGCCTCGACGCCGAGATCGCCCAGCGCGACCAGGTCATCGAGGACCTCCAGCAGCGGCTCTCCGAGGTCGAGTCGAGGCTCGATTTCACCGAGCGGCTGCTCGCCGAGCGGGCCAACGCCGCCCGCCTCGACCCCGTGGCAGTGAGCTCGGCACAGCTGTAGGCAGGCGGGCGGGCGGACAGGCGGACGGACAGGCGGACAGACGGCCAGGCGGCCAAGCGGACAGGCGGCATCGCGCCGGAGCGCTATAATCCGAGAATGCCCGCTCCGACCGGCGCCGCATCGGTGCCGCCCGCCCCTGCCCCCACCCCGCCCCCCGCCCTCGTCCTCCGCGGCCTCCGGAAGACGTTCGGCGCCGTGGTCGCCGTGGACGACCTCGACCTCGAGGTAGCGCCCGGTGAGTGCTTCGGCCTTCTCGGCCCCAACGGCGCCGGCAAGACCACCACCATCGAGATCTGCGAGGGCCTCACCGCTCCTGACGCGGGCCTGGTCCGCGTCCTGGGTGAGAGCTGGGACCGGGACCCGCGGGCGCTCCGCGAACGGCTCGGCATTTCGCTCCAGGAGACCCAGTTCTCCGAGAAGCTCACCGTCGTGGAAACGATCCAGCTCTTTCGAAGCTTCTACCGCCGGCCCCGCCCTCTCGAGGAAGTCCTGGCGGCCGTGCAGCTGGGCGAAAAGCGCAACGGCCGCGTGGGCCAGCTCTCCGGCGGCCAGAAGCAGCGGCTCGCCCTCGCCTGCGCGCTGGTGGCCGATCCCGAGCTCTTCTTCCTGGACGAGCCCACCACCGGCCTCGATCCGCAGTCGCGGCGACAGCTCTGGGACCTGATCGAGGAGGTGAAGCGCCGGGGCTGCACCGTGGTCCTCACCACCCATTACATGGAAGAGGCCGAGCGGCTCTGCGACCGGGTGGCCATCGTGGACCACGGCCGGATCATCGCGCTCGGCACCCCGCGCGCGCTCATCGTGGAGCTCGGCGCCCGGCACGTGATCGAGTTCCAGGTGGGCAGGGCCGACGGCCCCGGCGAGGCGCCGATTTCAGATGCCGATCTCCTCGCGCTCGACGGCGCGCTCGGCGTCCGCCGCCGGGACGGGACCTACCTCCTCCAGTCCACCCAGGCGCACCGCACCGTGCCGGCGCTGCTTGCGTATCTCGGAGCACGCGGACTGCCGCTCGATCAGCTGAGCACCCATTCGGCGACGCTGGAAGACGTCTTCGTCCACCTCACCGGACGGCTTCTCCGCGATGCCTGAGCCGAGCGGCGGGTCGTCCCCACCGGCACCGCGCCGCTGGTCGGAGCGGCCGCTGGCCCAGCTCACGCTGGTCCGGGTGCGCGAGTTCGTCCGCGAGCCCGAAGCGGTGTTCTGGACCTTCATGTTCCCGGTGCTGATGACGGCGGGGCTGGGCATCGCCTTCCGGAGCAAGCCGGAGGAGACGGTGAAGGTCGCCGTGCTCGCCGGCGGGTCCGCCGCCGCCGACGCCGCGGCCCGGCTTCGGCGCGACCCCCACCTGTCGGTCCAGCTGCTCGATGACTCGGCCGCGGCGCGGGCGCTCCGCGGCGGCAAGGTGGCGCTGGTCCTGGCGACGCACGCGGGCGACGGCGACCTGGTCGAGTTCCGCTATGACGACACCCGGCCCGAAGGTGTCGCCGCCCGGCGGCTGGTGGACGACGTGCTCCAGCGCCAGGCCGGCCGACGAGATCCCGTGCCGGTCAGAGACCTGGCGATCCGCGAGCGCGGTTCCCGGTACGTGGACTTCGTGGTCCCGGGGCTCCTCGGGATGAACCTGCTCGGGAGCGGCATCTGGGGCATCGGCTTCGCCGTGGTGGACGCGCGCCGGAAGCGGCTGCTCAAGCGGCTCGTCGCGACCCCGATGCCCAAGGCGGCGTATCTGGCCTCGTTCATCCTCTCGCGCATCGCGCTGCTGGTGCTCGAGGCGGGGGCGCTGCTGGCGTTCGGCGCGCTGGTGTTCGGGGTCCCGATGCGGGGCTCCTTCGGCGCGCTGGCCCTGATCTGCGTCGTCTCGTCGCTCGCCTTCGGCGGATTGGGGCTCCTGATCGCCGCGCGGCCCCGGACCATCGAGGCGGCCTCCGGCCTCATGAACCTCACGATGGTCCCGATGTGGGTGTTCTCGGGGATCTTCTTCTCCTCCTCCCGGTTCCCCGACCTCATCCAGCCGTTCGTCCAGGCGCTCCCGCTCACCGCGGTCAACAACGCGCTCCGGGCCAACCTGCTCGAGGGGGCGACCCTCGCCCAGGTGGCGCCGGAGCTCGCGATCGTGGCCGCCTGGCTGGTGGCGTCGTTCGCGATCGCGCTCCGGATCTTCCGCTGGCAGTGAGCGCCGGCCGGGCGGCCGGCGGCGGGGTCAACCGAGCACCTTGAACAGGCGTTCCACGTCCTGGTCCGTGGTCCACAGGTGGGGCGTCACCCGGAGCGCGGCGCCCCGCACGCTGACGTGCACCCGGGCCTGGCGGAGCCGCTCCGGCAGCCCGGGCGGCACCCCGTCTCGAAACCTGAGGCCGAGGTAGTGTCCCGCCCGGCGCTCGGCGGGCACCGCGCCGATGCCCAGCCCCGCCGCCCTGGCCGCGATCTCCGCCGTCCGAACGGACAGCGTCTCGTAGATGTCCGCGACGCCCCATTCAAGCAGCTGCCGGAGCGCCTCGGCCACCATCGGCGTGAGCGCGAAGTTGGACGGCTCGCCCACATCGTACCGCCGCGCGCCCGGCTCGAACCGCGCCGCGTAGTTCACCAGCGCCGCGAAGTCCTCCGCGCCTTCCCGCGCCATCCAGTTGTGCTCGAGCGGGATCCCCTGCTGGCGCTGCGGCGCCGCGTAGAGGAACCCCATGCTGTACGGTCCGAGCAGCCACTTGTAGGTGGCCGCGACCAGCCAGTCGGGACGCACCGCGCCGAGATCGAACGGCATCGCTCCGAGCGATTGGGTCACGTCGAGCGCCAGCACCGCGCCGACCTCGCGGAGCCGCCCCGCGATGGCGGTGAGATCGAGGAGCCCGCCGTCGGTCCAGTGACAGTGGGGCAGCGCCGCCGCGCCGGTGCGCGAATCAATCGCCTCGAGCACGACCCGGGTCCAGTCGTCGTCCGCGGGACGGGGGAGCAGCACCGCTTCGGCGCCGGTTTCGGCCGCGCGCTCCTTCCAGGCGTAGATCGTCGAGGGGAATCCCTCCGCGAGGAGGAGGACCCGCTGGCCCGGGCCAAGCGGGGTGTTCCGCGCCGCGGTCGCCATGCCGTAGCTCACCGCCGGAATCACCGCGATGTCCTCGGGGCGCGCGCCGAGCAGCCGGCCGAAGAGATTCCGCGTCTCGGCAAGGCCGGTGAAGAAGTCGGCCGGCGCGATCTCCCACGGACGCGACTTCCGTCCCACCGCGGCTTCGCCCGTCTCGCGCACCCGCTTGAGCAGCGGGGACATGTAGGCGCAGTTGAAGTACGCCACGTCCTCGGGGATCTCGAAGAGGTGGCGCTGGCAGGGAATGAGCCGCATGAGGGTCTCGCCCCGGACTGAGGCAGCGGAAGCGGGCGCGAAAAAGCTACCCGACAGCCCCCAGGCTCGCCAGCGTCCCTTGACACCGCTCCGGGGCGGGCCGATGCTGCGGGGGCTGGAATCCGGAGCTGTCCCACGCCATGAGTGCCGCACTCGGAATCTCGACCCCGCGGACCCACGCCATGAGCGCCGCACTCGGAATCTCGATCCGGCGGACCCACGCCATGAGCGCCGCACTCGGAACCTCGATCCGGCGGTCCTGCGCCGTCGCCGCGAGCGGCATCCTCGCGACCGCCGCCCTGGCGGACGCCGGTACACGACAGGCGCCCCGCTTCGAGGTGACCATTCCCGCATCCGCCCGCCCTGCCCCGCTCACCGGGCGCTTGGTGCTGGTGGTGGCCAAACGGGGCGAGCCGGAGCCGCGCTTCACCATCTCGCCCTCCGGACCCGCGCTGTTTGCCGTGGACCTGGAACAGCTCGCACCCGGCCGGCCGGCCGTCATTGACGGCGCCTCGCTCGGCCACCCCGCGCCGCTCGCCGAGTTGCCGCCCGGCGACTACTTCGCCCAGGCAGTCATCAACGTGTACGAGGAAGCGCGCCGCGCCGACGGCCACCGGATCTGGGTCCACCAGAACGACGGGAGCCAGGAGCCGTTCCAGATCGCGGCCGGCAATCTCTACAGCGACGTGCAGCCGGTGCACATCGGCACGGGGGGCGCCGGCGACAGGCAGACGGCGCGCGTCGGCACCGGTGGCACCGTGCGGATCACGGTGACCCACGTCATCCCGCCCGCGGAGCGCCCGGCCGACACCGAGTGGGTCAAGCACGTTCAGATAAAGAGCGACAAGCTCACCGCGTTCTGGGGCCGGCCCATCTACGTCAACGCGACTGTCCTGCTGCCGAAGGGCTACGCCGAGCATCCCGACGTCCGCTACCCGGGCGTCTACACCCTGGGCCACAACGTGCCGTTCTCGTTTTCCACCGACTCGAGCCGGGCGCGCGGGCTCGGCACGCTCAATCCGGTGACCGGCCTGGAAGCCGGGTTCGACTTCCATCGCGCCTGGAGCTCGAACGGCTTTCCCCGTGTGATCGCCATCAGCTTCGAGCAGCAGACCCCCTACTTCCCCGACTCGTACTCGGTCAACTCCGCCAACAACGGCCCCTACGGCGACGCGATCGTCGAGGAGGTGATCCCCTGGCTGGAGCAGCGCTTCAGGATCATCCGTAGCCCGCACGCGCGGCTCGTGGAAGGGGCCTCGACAGGGGGGTGGCAGGCCCTCGCACTGCAATTGCAGCACCCCGATTTCTTCGGCGGCGCGTGGGTGCTCCAGCCCGACCCGATCGATTTCCAGAAGGACCAGCTGGTCAACATCTACGAGGACTCGAGCGCGTTCCTGGTCCGGACCGGTCCCTTCACCACCACCGAGCGGCCGTTCCGCCGCACCACCGAGGGCCAGGTGGTCTGGACCGAGCGGCAGCTGAGCCGCTTCGAGGAAGTGCTCGGCACCCGCGGCCGCTCCGGGTATCAGCTCGAGGGCTGGGAGGCGGTCTACGGGCCGGTGGGGCCGGACGGCTACCCGAGGCCGCTCTGGAACAAGCTGACCGGAGCGATCGATCGCGAAGTCGCGGCGTACTGGCGGGAGCACGGCTTCGACCTCCGCGAGTTCGCCGAGCGGAACTGGGCCGTCCTCGGCCCCAGGCTGGTGGGGAAGTTGCACTTTTTCGCTGGGGACATGGACGACTTCTACCTGAACCTGGCGGTGTACCGGTTCGAGGAATTCCTCAAGAACACAGCTAACCCGCACTCCGACGCCGAGTTTACCTACGGCCGCCCGGGGAAGGGACACTCGTGGCACGCCTATCCCTGGACCGAGATGGTGCGCCGGATGGCGGCGCACGTGAAGCAGCACGCGCCGCCGGGCGAGTCGACCGCAGCGTGGTCGTACTGAATCCCTGCGGCTGGCAGTTCCCCAGCCCCCGATTTCCGGCTCTCTGGCCCGGTACCGAGAGGAGGGCATCATGATCATCTCCCGCCGGGAGCTGCTCGCGGGCGCGGCGGTGGCCGCCGCCGGAACGCGCGTGATGGAGGGCTCACGTCCGCACGCCCGGCCGGCGCCGCGGGACTCGCTGGATCCGTGGCTCGAGATCGACGCCGCCGCGCTGGCGCACAACGTCGCCGCGGTGTCCGCCATGGGCGGCGGGCGACCGATCATCGCGGTCGTCAAGAACAATGCTTACGGCCTCGGCCTCGAGACGGCGGGGCCCCTGCTCGCGGTGCAGGAGCGGGTCTTTGGCCTCGGCGTGGTTCGGGCCTCGGAAGCGCAGGCTCTGCGCGCCGCCGGCGTGCGGAAGCCGGTGCTCCTCATGGGGCCGGCGACGGACGAGGAGGCGCTGGAGCTCGCGAGGGCGGACGTCCGCCTGGCCCCATACGCCGAGGCGGACCAATCCCGGTGGCTTCGGCTGGCGTCGCGGCTCGGGCGTCCTGTAGCGGTTCACCTCTACGTGGACACCGGGATGCACCGGATGGGCATGCCGCACGATCGGGTGCTTCGCTGGCTCGACGATGCGCCACTCCGCCGCGCCCTCCGGATCGAGGGCGCTTTCACCGAGCTCACCGAGGACCAGGACTTCGACATCGAGCAGGCGGGTCGGTTGCGCTCCCTCGCGGACCGCGCCCGGGCCGCCGGAATCTCGCTGGGGCGGCTGCACGCCGCGTCGTCGGACGCGATCGTCAGCCCCACAGCGGAAACCTTCCTCGACCTGCTCCGCCCGGGGTTGGCGCTCTACGGCGGCTACCCGTCGGCGGAGTCGAGGACGCGCGGTGGCCTTTGGCCGGCGTGCCGGCTCAAAGCCCGGGTGATCCGGTTGGACCGGCTGGCTCCAGGCGAGGGTGTGAGCTATCACCGCCGCTACACCGCTTCGCAGCCGACCGTGACGGCGACGCTGGGCATCGGTCACGTAGACGGCTATCCCGCCGGTGCGGTCAAGGGATGCGAGGTGCTGATCCGGGAGCAGCTCCATCCGGTGATCGGGACGGTGAGCGCGAGCCACACGGTGGTGGCGCTGGGCGCGGAGTCGCGGGTGGAGTTGGGCGATGAAGTCACGCTGGTCGGGCCGGACCGGCCGGCGCTGCACCCCAACGAGGTGGCGGCGCGCAGCGGCTGGTCGGAGTACAACATGTTCATGCACCTGAGCCCGGCCCTGGCCCGACGGGTGGTCTGAGTATGGAGGCCGCGCCGACGGCCGGTGCTGAACTCCCTCGCGAAGCGGGTGCATTATGCCGCGGTTGACGCCAGGGACGAGACCTTTACCGGCTTCGAGGAGGTCGGTAAGTGTTCGGTGAGATCCGCATCGTGCTGCGCGGGCTCCTCCGCGCTCCCGGGTATGCCGCGGCGGTCGTGCTCCTCCTGGCGCTCGGCCTCGGCTCGACCGTCGCCGTGGTGAGTGTGGTGGACCGCGTCCTGCTTCGCGCGCTCCCCTTCCCTCACCCCTATAGCCTCTTCAGCCTCTTCGAGTCGACCGCCGACGGGCAGCTCCGGCTGGCTTCGTATCCCACGATGCGAGACTGGCAGACGCAGAACGAGGTGTTTGAGGGAATGGCCTACGTGCCCGGCAACCAGCTTCCCATGCGGGGGCCGGAGGGGCCGGAGCTCATGACCGCCGCGTACCCGTCCGGAGGCTTCTTCCCGCTGCTGGGCGCGAAGGCGGCGATGGGCCGCGTCCTCACGCCTGAGGACGACCGCCGGGGAGAGCGCGTAGTGGTGCTGTCGTACAACCTGTGGCGGCGGCGGTTCGGCGGGGACCCGAACATCGTGGGTCGCACCCTCCCGCTGGGGGAAGGGGGCGCCTCGGTGGTCGGGGTGATGCCCCGGAGCTTCAGGCTCCCCGAATGGGCGGAGATCTGGATGCCGCTCGGCGCTATCCCCGCGGGCGAGCGGGCCGTCATCGAGAAGCGGGGCAACCACGCCGACAGCCGGGTCATCGCCCGGCTCCGGCCCGGGGTATCGGAGGCGCAGGCCCAGGCGGCTATGGGCGTAATCGCGACTCGACTGGCGGAGCTCTATCCCAACGAGCAAAGGGATTGGCCCAAGGTCGTGCTGATGCGGCTCGACCGGTATCTCACACTGATGACTTCGGGGAGCCAGGCCGAGGACCGGGTGCCGCGGTTGATTCTGCTCGCGGTCGGCGCCCTGCTGGTGCTGCTGGTCGCCGGCTCCAATGTGGCGACCCTTGCCCTCGCTCGCGGATTCGCCCGGGGCCAGGAGCTCGCCGTACGTGCGGCGATCGGCGCGAGCCGGGCCTGCCTCGCGGGCCAACTGTTGCTGGAGACCGTGCTGCTCGGTGTCGTGGGGAGCGCGCTGGGGATCTGGCTCGCGATGAACGTCGTCGGTGCGATCCAGCAGGCCAATCCGGATCTCGTGCCCCGGCTCTTCGAGGTCGAGCTCGACGCGCGGCTGGTGCTGGTGGCTGTCGGAATTGCCTTGCTCGCCACCGTCGGGGCGGGGTTGTGGCCAGCGCTCCACGTCACCGCCAAGCCTCCGTTCCAGGCGTTGGCCGCCGAGGGGAGCCGCACCGGCGATGCCCCGCGGCGCCGGCGGGTCCAGCGGCTGCTGGTGATGGTCCAGGTTGCCATGGCGACCACGCTGCTGATCGGGGCGGGTGTAATGCTGCGGAGCTTTCGCCGGGTCATCCAACAGCCGCTCGGCTTCGAGCCGGAGGGGCTCGCCAGCGTCGTGATCAATCCCCCGCCCGACAAGTACCCGACTCCCGAACGAACGCTCGATCTCTATCAACGACTGGAGCGGGCCGTGGCCGCCTTGCCCGGCGTCCGCGCCGTGGCCTTGACGGGCGGACGCCTCGACTCGAGGGTCATGCTCGCGGGCCGGACTCCCGATCCGGCGCGGCCCGACGAGGCGGGCTTTCGAACCGTCACGCCGGGCTACTTCCGGGTTATGGGAATTCCGATCGTGCAGGGGGAGGGTTTCACCGACCTGGACCTGGCGGGGCCCAACGGCAAGCTGCTGGTGAATCAGGCATTCGTCCGGCGGTACTGGCCGGGCCAGAACCCGATCGGGCGATCCCTGACGATCGCCAAAGCGGCCCGCTGGCTCCCGGACCTGGGTCAACCGATCGCGGGGACGGTTGTGGGCGTGGTCGGCGATGAGGGCCAGCAGGAGAGCGAGGCAAGCCCCGAGGTCTACCTGCCCTATACCTGGAATCTGTGGCGGTGGATGACATTGGAGGTCCGCGCTCGGGGCGACGTTGAGACGATTCGGAATCCGGTCCGCCGCGCCCTCCTGGCGGTCGAGCCTGATCTTCCCATGGCCGCCTCGCGTGGCTGGCTCGGCTTCCGTCCTTATGAGGAACAGCTGGCCAGTGGTCGTGCTTCGCGGCGGCTGACCACGGTCGCGATTACGGCGCTGTCGGGGCTGACGCTGCTGCTCGCCGCCCTCGGTCTCTATGCCGTGGTGGCCTACTCGGTCACCCGGCGCCGCCGGGAGATCGGCATTCGTCTGGCCCTGGGTAGTGAACGCCGCCGGATCGTGGCGCTGGTGCTGCGGGATGGGTTCGGGGTGGCGGCCAAGGGCCTCGGGCTCGGCCTGCTCGGCGGCTGGTTCGCGGTGACCCTGTTGCGCAACCTGATCTTCGGGGTCGCAGCGCGGGATCCGGTGACCTTTGCGCTGGTGCCGGCGGTCCTGGCGCTCGTGGCTTTTGTCGCCGTGGCCCTTCCCGCCTGTCGAGCCGCTTCCGTTCCTCCAGGGGAGGCGCTCCGCTCCTGACCTGGGGCCCGCGATCGGAGTCGGTCATCCCGGCCTGTCTGACCCTAACCCCTGGCCCCGAA
>DASYRI010000083.1:0-11896 GCA_036004545.1 Gemmatimonadales bacterium | reverse complement strand
CGCAGAGCGGGCTGTGCGTGGTCGCTCGGGATCTCGGGTTATTCCGCTCCGCCTCGGCTTTTTTTGGTTGTCATCTCGAGCGCCGGTCCAACGAGATTTCCTCCGCGGCGCCTGAGCCTCGGTGGCCTCTCCGGTGTCGTCCTGGCGACAGTCGGTCGCCAACTTGGCCCCTAACATCCGTTTCACGTGAAATCTGACTGTGGCAGTTTGGTGAGATTTAATTATATTGGTCAGGTGTCCTCAATACTGGTCGGGTGGCCGCAGGCTC
This sequence comes from Gemmatimonadales bacterium, assembly GCA_036004545.1. Lineage (GTDB taxonomy): Bacteria > Gemmatimonadota > Gemmatimonadetes > Gemmatimonadales > GWC2-71-9 > JABFSM01. Next base: position 11,628 of record DASYRI010000083.1, on the reverse strand, counting down.
ATCCTACCATCGTGTTGGAACGTAAATCATTGCACAGTAATATGTTATAACAGAAGGCGCTAATGGCTCGCACCATCGCGATCGCGAACCAGAAGGGCGGGGTGGGAAAAACCACGACAGCCGTCAACCTCGCCGCCTCCCTCGCGATCGCCGAGCGACGCACGCTCCTGGTGGACGCCGACCCCCAGGGCAACGCCACCAGCGGGGTCGGGGTGGCGAAGGATCCGGCCCGTCCTTCGATGTACGATCTGCTGGTCGATCGCCGCCCGGTCCAGGAGGTCGTGCAGCAGGACGGCGAGCTCCCCTGTCTCTCGATCCTTCCCGCCACCCAGGACCTGGTCGGAGCCGAGCTCGAGCTGGTGAACGTGCCCAACCGTGAGGCGCGGCTCCGCGAGGCGCTGCTTCCCGCCCTCGCGTCCTACGACTACCTCATCATTGACTGTCCGCCGTCCCTCGGGTTGATCACCCTCAACGTGCTCACCGCGGCGCACGGCGTGATCATCCCGATTCAGTGCGAGTACTACGCGCTCGAGGGGATTTCCCAGCTCCTCAACACCATCCGGCTGGTGCAGCAGAATTTCAATCCCGACCTCGCGATTGACGGCGTGCTGCTCACCATGTATGACTCCCGCCTCAACCTCTGCCGCCAAGTGGCGACCGACGCGAAGGAGTACTTCGGCGCCAAGGTCTTTCCGACCGTGATTCCGCGCAACATACGGCTCGCCGAGGCGCCCAGCTTCGGGAAGCCGATCCTGATGTACGACGTGCAGTCGGTGGGCGCGAAGAGTTATCTCGCCGTCGCCCAGGAGCTGCTGCGTCGGGCCGAGTCCGGCGAGCTGACCGCGGAGTTCGATCTGCCGCGCGCCGCCACTCATGAGATCGGGGAGGTGCATTCGTGACCGAAACCAAGCGGTTGGGCCGTGGACTGGAGGCGCTGCTCGGACCGATCACCCGCGAGGCGGCGGCCGCGGGCGGGGCGCTCCGCGAGCTGTCCGTCGCCGCGATCGACCCCAATCCCTACCAGCCGAGGCGCGAGTTCGGCGAGGCGGAGCTCAAGGAGCTCGCCGATTCGATCGAGGCCTCGGGGCTGCTCCAGCCGGTGCTGGTGCGCCCGGCCCCCGGCCCCCCGGCCAGCGGCCGCTACGAGCTCATCGCCGGGGAGCGGCGCTGGCGGGCGATCCAGCGCCTCGGCTGGAAGAAGATCCCGGCGGTCGTCAAGGACGCCGACGACCGCGCCCTGCTCACCCTGGCGCTCATCGAAAACCTGCAGCGCGACGACCTCTCGCCGATGGATGCCGCCACCGGCTACCAGCGCCTGATGGCGGACTTCGCGCTGCCGCAGCAGGAGGTCGCCCGGCTGGTGGGGAAGGACCGCTCGACGGTGAGCAACACGCTCCGCCTGCTCCGGCTCCCGGTCGAGGTGCAGGGGTACCTGCAGCGGCGCGAGCTCTCGGAGGGCCACGCGCGCGCGCTGCTCGCGCAGGCCGATCCCCGGGAGATGATCCGGCTCGCCGGCGAGTGCGTCGCCGCGGGCTGGTCGGTGCGGGACCTCGAGGCGCGGGTTAGGGGCGAGCAGCTCCAGGCGCCGGCGCCGGTCCGCAAGCTCCGCCGCCCCAAGGCGGAGCCGCGAAGCCCGGTCGCCGAGATCCGCCGGGTCGAGGACGCGCTCAGGAAGCGGTTCCAGACCGACGTTCGGGTGACCGCGCGCCGCCGGGGCCGGGGCGCCATCACCGTCCACTACTATTCGAACGACGACCTCGCGCGACTCATGGAGCTCTTCCTCGGCGCGCCCTTCGAGGGATGAGCGGCCGGCTCCGCGGCGTTTCGCTGATCGTCCAGCGGGACGGCGCGCCCCGGGCCCACACCTTTCGCCTGCCGCGCTGGGGTTTCACCGCGCTGCTGGTGGGCTCCGTGGTCTTCGCGCTGCTGCTGGTGCTCGGCGTCGCGTTCTACGGGCCGGTCGCGCGCCAGGCGGCGCGGGTTCCCGGCCTCCAGCGGGAAGTGGAGCGGCTCCGCACCGACAATCGCAAGATCCGGGAGCTGGCCGCCGCGCTGGACAGCGTGGAGGCCAATTACGAGCGCGTGCGCGGCATGGTCGGGGCCGACATCGTGCCCGACCGCGTGCTCCTCTCCAGCGCGCTGCCGGTGGCGCCCCCCCTCCTTGCGCTGGAGCCCGGCGCGGCGCCGCGCTACGAGACCGGTCCCTCGCCCCCCAACCATTGGCCGCTCGACGAGCGGGGGTACGTCACCCGCGGCCAGGCCCTGGCCGACAGCGCAGAAGAACAGCATCCCGGCATTGACATTGCAGTGCCGGTGGGGAGTGTGGTCCGTGCTTCGGGCGGCGCGGTCGTCCTGCAGACCGGTGCACATGAGGAGTACGGCAGCTTCGTTCTCCTTGAGCACCCCGACGGCTACCAGTCCATGTACGGGCATCTTTCCCGGATCCTCGCCGTCCAGGGCACCGGGGTTCGCGCGGGCGAAGTGATCGGCCGCAGCGGCAACACCGGCCGGTCGTCGGCCCCGCACCTGCATTTCGAGATCCGCCATAACGGCATCTCGATCGATCCCGGCACGATGCTGAAGGAGGAGCGCTGATGGGTCTCTTCTCGTCCCGGACCGCGGCCGCGGGCTCGCCGGTATCGCCCGCGGCGGGCGGAACCACGCCGAGGCGGCGCTCGACCGACGGTCCCGCAGGGCTTTCGATCGTGGCGAAGGACCTGACCATCGCGGGCGATCTGCAAGCCTCCGGCGTGATCCGAGTCGAGGGACGCGTCATCGGCAACGTGCACGCCGGCGACCAGGTGCTGGTCTCCGAGGGCGGCGTCATCGAGGGCGACGTCGTCACCCGGGAGGCGGTGATCGCGGGACGGGTTCACGGCTCCATCCGGGCGGACGAGCGGGTCGAGCTGCTGGCGTCCGCCGTGGTGCACGGCGACATCGCCACCCGTCGCCTCCTGCTCCAGGAGGGTGGGGCGGTCAACGGTACGGTCACCATGGAGAGCGAAGCGCAGGGCAGCGTCGACGATGGCCGGCCTTCAGTCGGCGGTCAGCCGGCAACGGGCCTCGGGAGCGGCGCCGAGAGGGATCGGTTGACGGTAACAGGCTGACGGTAGACGTTTGACCGTGGTGTTCCACCGCGGACGGCTGCGCTCCTCCCTTCTCATCGCTCTCGCGCTCCCCGGCGGGTGCGCGAAGCGCGCCGAGTCCCCCTCCTCGACCGCCTTGCGCGTCGCGCTGGTCACCCCGGGTTCGGTCGCCGACCAGGCGTGGAACTCGGGCGCCTTCGCCGGCCTCAACCTGATCCGCGACTCGCTGGGCGCCCTGGTGAGCCACGTCGAGGCACGCACCCCGGGCGAGCAGGAGGAAGCGCTCCGCACCTACGCGGTGCAGGGGTACGACCTCGTCTTCGGGCACGGCTTCGAGTTCCAGGCGCCGTCGGAGCGGATCGGGGCCGAGCATCCCCACACCATCTTCGTGGTGACGTCGGGCGAGCGGGTCGCCACCGCCGGCAACGTCGTTCCGATGGTCTTCGGGATCGAGGAGGGCACCTATCTCGCCGGGATGGTCGCGGGCGGGTTGACCAGATCGAACAAGATCGGCTTCGTGGGCGGGATCGAGCTGCCGCCGATCCAGCGCGGCTACTCCGGGTGGGTGAACGGGGCGAAGGCGGTGAACCCGCGGGTCGAGAGCCGGGTGGCGTACCTCAACACCTTCGACGACGTCGCGGCCGGCCGCGAGGCGGCGCTGGCGATGATCCGGCTCGGCGTGGACATGCTCCACCACAACGCCGACCAGGCCGCGCTCGGCCTCTTCCAGGCGGTGAAGGAGAGCCCCGGCGTGTATGCGTTCGGCGCCAACGCCGACCAGCGCGCGCTCGCGCCCGACCGGGTGCTCGGCTCCGTGGTGATTGACCTCCCCAAGGCGTTCCTCGCCATCGCGCGCGAGGTGAAGGCGGGCCGGTTCACGCCGCGGGTCGAGACCTTCGGCCTCGCCGGCGGGGTATTGCGGTACGATCCGAACCCGGCGCTCGCGGGCAAGGTGCCGGCGGCGCTCCAGGCGCGGATCAAGGCCGCGGCGGACTCGATCATCGCGGGGACGCTCAAGCCGCTCGGGCGGTAGTCCCGCCCACCCTGGAATCGGGGCGGCTCCTCCGGCGGACCCGGCGCCCGGGTGATATCCTTCCGGGACATCCGCCCCTCTCGCCATGCCGAGCTCCGTCCCGCTCAACGACATCGTCACCTATCTCGATCAGTATCTCCGGGTCCGCGACGTGCCGGACGAGGAGAACGCGATCAACGGCCTCCAGGTGGAGAGCGTCTCCGGCCGGGTGACGCGGATCGTGGCCGCGGTGGATGCGTCGCTCGCGACGATTATGTCGGCCGGCGCCGCCGAAGAGCCCGGCCGGCCGGCCGGTGCGACGGCGGAAGCCGGGAGCCCGGGGACCGCGGAGCCGTCGGGTCACCAGCTCTCCGTTTCGGAGCCAACGCTCCTCCTGGTCCACCACGGCCTCTTCTGGGATGGCAACATCCCTCTCACCGGCAGACGCTATCGCCGGGCCAAGGCGCTCCTCGATCGCGATCTGGCGCTGTACGCGGCGCACATTCCCCTCGACGTTCACCCCGAGGTCGGGAACAACGCCGTCCTGGCGCGGCAGCTCGGCGTGACCGGGCTCGCGCCGTTCGACACCTACCGGGGCATCTCGATCGGCGTGCAGGGCACTCTCGAGCCCGCGGTGCCCCGCGAGGAATTCGCCTCCCGGATCGGGAAGCTGCTCGACTGCGCCGTGAAGCTCATTCCGGGCGGTCCGGCCCTGTCGCGCCGGGTCGGCGTCATCACCGGTGGGGCGGGGAATCGGATCGGCGCCGCCCGCGAGGCCGGTCTCGATACCTACCTCACCGGCGAAGGGGCCCATCACACCTACTTCGACGCGATGGAGCTCGGCGTGAACGCGATCTTCGCCGGTCATTACGCCACGGAGACCGTGGGCGTGAAGGCCCTCGCGGCGCACCTCTCGCAGGAATTCGGGATTCCCTGGGAGTTCCACGATCACCCGACCGGGCTGTGAGGCGGTGATCGGTCAACGGTCCACGGGCAACGGGCCGGCGGGCGCGGGGTTCCTCTCCGCGGCCGGAAGCACTTGGCCGTGAGCGCGGCGCCGGTCCTGGAGCTGGTCGGAATCGCCAGGCGGTTCGGCCCGGTGCAGGCGCTCGGCGGGGCGGACTTCGCCCTCGCATCCGGCGAGGTGCACGCGCTCCTCGGCGAGAACGGGGCGGGGAAATCCACGCTCCTGCATATCGCCTTCGGGATGCTCGCGCCTGACGCCGGCACGATCCGGATGCAAGGGCGGGTGGTGACGCTCCGCACGCCGCGCGATGCCCGCGCGCTCGGGCTCGGGATGGTGCACCAGCACTTCACCAGTATCGGGGCGCTCACGGTGGAGGAGAACATCCGCCTCGCGGTGGGGCGGCGCCGCGGAGAGGGTGCGCGGTCGAGCGACCTCGCGACCGAGCCGCCGCCGCCGGGTGCGGGCCCCGCGCTCCCGGCCCGTCTGCTGGAGGGGCTGGCGCCCGACGCGCTGGTGGAGGATCTCTCGGTCGCGGAGCGGCAGCGGCTCGAGATCGTGAAGGCGCTGGCGGGCGGAGCGCGGATCCTGCTCCTCGACGAGCCCAGCGCGGTGCTCGCGCCCAGCGAGGTGGAGGAGCTGCTCGGGATCGTGCGCGGGTTCGTGGCCGCCGGCGGCGCTGCGGCGTTCGTCACCCACAAGCTCGCCGAGGTGTTCGCGGTGGCGGACCGGGTGACGGTGCTCCGGAGCGGGGTGGTGCGCCTCTGCGGCGCGGTGCGGGGGGAATCCGAGGCGAGTCTCGCCGCGGCGATGATCGGCGGGGAGGAGCGCCCCGGCCGCTCGAGCGATGTGGCGGAGCTCCCCGGCCGCTCGAGCGATGTGGCGGCCTCGGGTTCGACCCCGGTCTCGATCTCCGAATCGGGCGGCCCCTCGATCGCCGCGCTGACCCCTGGTCTCACGGTCCCATCCCTGTCCTCCGGCCTCCCCCCCTCGGCGCCGCCGGCGGTTTCGTCCCCGCCGGCGAGTGCCGCGCGCGGCACCGCCGATGTCCGGATCGGCGGCGTCGCCGTTCATGCCGCCGCCCCCGTCGTCCGCATCGGCGGAGTCTCCATTCACGCCGGCGAGCTCATCGGCGTCGCCGCGGTCGAGGGCAACGGCCAGCGCGAGCTGCTCCGCGCGATCGCGGGCGTACCGGGTTTCGCGCCGGCTCTCCGGCCGGCACGGGCGTCGCCGGCTCTCGCTGGGTCCGTCGGAGTCGAGGTTGTCGGGCCCGTCGCCTTCGTGCCGGAGGATCGAACGACCGAAGGGCTGATCCCCGAGCTCTCGGTCACCGAAAACGTCGTGCTCGCCCTCGGCGGAGACCGGCGCTGGGCGCGCGGCATCCGGCTCGACTGGGCCGCGGCGCGCGCCCGCACGGCCGCGCTGATCCGCGACTTCGGCATTCGGGCCGAGGGACCCGACGCGCCGGCGGCGACGCTCTCGGGCGGCAATCAGCAGAAGGTGCTCCTGGCGCGCGCGCTCGAGGGGCGTCCCGCGGTGCTGGTGGCGGAGAACCCCACCCGCGGCCTCGACGTCCGCGCGACGGCGGAGGTGCACGCGCGGCTCCGGGCCGCGGCGGGGCAGAGCGTCGCGGTGATCCTGTACTCGACCGATCTGGACGAGGTGCTCGAGCTCGGGCAACGGGTGCTCGTGGTGCGCGCCGGCCGGGTGACCGAGGCGCCCGCCGGCGCGGATCGGAGGCGGGTCGGCGCGATGATGCTGGGCGTCGGGGCCGGGTGACGGCGCTACGCCCGGCGGGCATCCGGCGGCTCGGGTCCGGGTGACGGCGCCGGCCCCGGCGGGCATCCCGCGAGTCGGCCGGCCGCTGCTCACCGTGCCGGCCGCCCTCCTGGCCGGGTTCCTGGCCCTGGCGCTCGGTCTTCTCGCCGCGGGTTATGATCCCGTCCTCGCCCTGGGCGCGCTCTGGCGGGGCGGGTTAGGATCGACCGATGCGATCGTCTCCGCCACGCTGGTGCGCGCGGTGCCGCTCATCGTGCTCGGGCTGGGCGTGGCGCTCGCCTTCCGCGCCGGGGCGCTCAACATCGGCGCCGAAGGCCAGTTCTACGCCGGCGCCATCGCGGCGACCTGGGTCGGCCTCCACGCCGCGGGCTGGCCCGCGCCGCTCGCGATCGGCGGCGTGCTGCTCGCCGGCCTGATCGCGGGGGCGCTCTGGATCGCGCTGCCGGTGCTGCTCAAGCTGCGCTTCGGCGTGCTCGAGGTGATCTCGACGCTGCTGCTCAACTTCGTGGCCGAGGCGGCGGTGAGCTGGGCGGTGACGGGCCCGCTCCGGGAGGCGCGGGGCGTCTATCCCCAGAGCGATCCGATCGCCCTCGGGGCGCGGCTTCCGCGTCTGGAGGGCACCCGGCTGCATGCCGGCATCGTGGTTCCCCTGGCGCTCGCCGCCGTGCTCTGGCTCCTCTTCACCCGCACCCGCTGGGGTTTCCGGCTCCGGGCGGTGGGGCTCGGGCCGCGCGCGGCGGCGGTGAGCGGCCGCATACCGGTCGGTCGGGTGGTCGCCGGCGCCCTGCTCTGGTCCGGCGCGCTCGCCGGGTTAGGCGGCGGGCTCGAGATCGCCGGGGTCACCTGGGCGCTCTTTCAGAATCTCTCGCCGGGCTACGGGTTCACGGCGATCGCGGTGGCGCTGCTCGCGCGGCTCCACCCCATCGGTATCGTGGGGACCGGGCTCCTCTTCGGAGCGCTCGAGGCGGGGGCGCAGGGGATGCAGCGCGAGGCCGGGGTGCCCGCGGTGGCGGTGGCGGTGGTGGAGGCCGCGATCATCCTGGTGGTACTGCTCGCCGAGGTGGCGGCCCGGCGGGCGTTGGCACGGGGAGGACCGGGGAGAGGGGCCGGGGGCGGCCCGGGGAATTGGCCGGGCCCGGCGCGTCCAGGCGACCTCCTCCTGCCGTCGGGGCCCGGTTCCCCGGGGAGGGCACGCCCGAGCGACCCCTCCCCCCCGTCGGGGTCCGCTTCCCGGTTCGCGCGCATCCAGGCGACGTCCTCCCGCCGTCGGCGCCCGCTTCCTGGCCGGCGGCGGGTCCGAGCGACCTGCTCCTGCAGTCGGGGACCGTTTTTTGGTCGACAGCGTCGGCGAGCGACTACCGCACGCTGCCGGTCCCAGCGTCCAGGTCGGCGGCGGGTCCGGGCGACTTCCCCATGCCGTCGGTCCCAGCGTCCTGGTCGGCGGCGGGTCTGGGCGCCTTCCTCCCACCGCCGCCTTCACGGGTTACCGTGTCGCCGCCGGCCTCGTCGTCTTCGCGGATGGCGGCGGGTCCCGCCGAGTCGTTGATGAGCGGGACCGGTCGGTACGCCGGGGACGGGCGAATTTCGCGGGTCGCGATCTTCTGGTCCTCGGGGACTCGCGCGGCCCGCCTCCCCTCGTCCCGCTGGACTCGCGCCGTCCGCCGTCACCGCGGGGTATCGGGGGCTTGCCGAGCCCAGTTGTTGTGTCCGGGCTCGTGGCAGTTTTCGTCCGCCCCGGCTTCCCTGCCACTCCCCGGGCCGGTGGAGCCGGCGGCTCGGCGAGGGAGCGCGCGGTGACCGACGCGCTTCCCGTGCTTACCGGCTTTCTGGCCGCCGCGGTCCGCATCTCCACGCCCCTCCTCCTCGCCGCGACCGGCGAGCTCGTCAACGAGCGGGCGGGCGTGATCAATCTTGGCGTCGAAGGCGCCATGCTGGCCGGCGCGCTCGCCTCGGCAGTCGGCGCCGTGGCGCTCGGCCCGTGGGCCGGCGTGTTAGGCGCGGTCCTCGCGGGCGTCGCGATCGCCGGGATCTTCGCGGCGGTGGCCCTTGGCGCCCGTGCGGATCAGATCATCACGGGCACGGCGGTCACCCTGGCCTCGGTCGGACTGACCGGCGCGGTCTACCGGCGGGCGTTCGGCGCCGGCGGGCCGGGGCTTTCGCTGCCCACCTTCGCCCCGTTCCCGATTCCGGTGCTGCGAGATCTTCCCGTGTTAGGTCCGGCGTTGTTCGAGCAGCCGGGGCTCACCTACCTCGCGTGGCTCCTGGTGCCGCTCGCGGCCTGGTTCCTCTTCCGGAGCTGGTGGGGGCTGGCGCTTCGCGCCACCGGGGAATCCGCGGAGGCGGCGCGCGCCTCCGGAGTGCCGGTCCGGCGGGTGCAGGTGCTCGCGACGCTCGCGGGCGGCGCCCTGGCGGGCCTGGCGGGGGCGACCCTGGTGCTGGCCCAGGTGGGGACCTTTGCGGAGAAGATGACTGCGGGCCGGGGATTCATCGCGATCGCGATCGTCGTGCTGGGCCGCTGGCGCCCGCTGGGGGTGCTGCTCGCCGCGCTGCTCTTCGGTGGGGCGAGCGCGCTGCAGTTCGGTGTTCAGGCGATGGGGCTCGCCCTGCCGTATCAACTGTTCCTGGTGTTGCCCCACCTCCTCGCGCTCGCCGCGCTCGCCGGGGCCTCGCGCGGGGCGCGGGTGCGGGCGCCGGCGGGGCTTGGGCGGTGAGTGCCTCGGCGCGCGACCCCGGATCAGGTTCGTAGCGGGACCACGCTGTCGGGTCGCCGGTCTTCATAGCGGACCGCGGGAGCATGAGCGCACGCCGCCGGCGACGGCGCTCGAGTGCGAGCCCGCTTGCGTCGGGGCTCCAACCGGTGTCCCTGTTGCGCCGAGGCTTCTTCGGGGGTCCGCCGGGCCGGTGCTGTGGCATCTGTGGCCGGGCCGCGTTTTTCCGCTCTTTCCCTTCTGGCATCCTGGGGCAGGTCGCGTTTTTCCGCTCTTTCCCTTCCGCTCCTCCTCAGCGATATCTGTCATATGCCTGTTCGCCCCCCAGCATCCGCCGCGCCGCCCAAGCTCATGGTGCGCTTTCGCCAAGCCCTTCGCGCCGCGCACTACAGTCCCCGAACCGAGGCAGCATATGTGGCCTGGGCGCGCCGATTCATCCGGTTTCACGGCCTCCGCCACCCTGACGAGCTCGGCGAGGCGAAGGTCGCCGCCTTCCTCACCCACCTCGCCACCGACAAGCGCGTGGCGGCCTCGACCCAGGGGCAGGCCCTGAGTGCGCTGCTTTTCCTCTACCGGGATGTGCTCGGTCGCCCGCTGGGTAATCTCGGTGCGGTCCTCCGCGCCCGCGCGCCGACGCGGCTGCCGGTCGTGCTGAGCCGAGCCGAAGTTCAAGCGGTGCTCGAGCAGCTGCCGGGGGTCTACCATCTCCTTGGCACCCTGCTCTATGGCGCCGGCCTCCGGCTCAATGAAGCGGTGACCCTGCGGGTGAAGGACGTCGATTTCGGGCGGGGAGAGATCCTCCTTCGGCGCGGGAAGGGAGGCAAAGATCGGGTGACCGTGCTGCCCGAGTCGATTCGGGGCGTGCTTGCCGCCCACCTCGAAGAAGTCAAGTCATTGCACCAGGCTGACTTGGCCTCCGGTGGGGGGAGGGTCGCCCTGCCCGACGCCTTGGGCCGAAAATACCCGAACGCTGCGTCCGAGCTGGCCTGGCAATGGGTGTTCCCCGCGGCGCGGCGGTACCGGGACCCGGCGAGCCAAGAGCACCGGCGTCACCACATTCATCCCAGCGCGGTGCAGCGGGCCGTCGCGGAGGGCGTGCGACGGGCCGGGATCACCAAGCGAGCGAGCTGTCACACGCTTCGGCACTCCTTTGCGACCCACCTGCTGGAGGCAGGCTACGATATCCGCACCGTTCAGGAGCTCCTCGGGCATCGGGACGTGAGCACGACGATGATCTACACGCACGTGCTGAATCGGGGAGGGCTTGGGGTGCAGAGTCCGGCAGACTTTCTTCCTGGTGAGCGATCCCAACGGGGAGCGCAGTCGGGATCGGTGCGGCGGCGCGCGCACCTGATATCGTAGCCCCGTTTGTAGCACGGAGTGCTCGGAACTGAGGGGTCGCGGCAGATGAATAGGTTATGTGGCCTCGCCTGTCCCCCCGCCACTCTCCGTGCGTTCCTCACTCCCCATTGGAAGGAAGGGGTGGGGTTCCGCCGCCAAGCCCCGCCCCAACCAGATCGTCCGGCTCGCGCCTCCGTCATCGCCGTGCCGCGGCATCGGCGAGGTTTCCCAGGGGTCCCCGTGCCGCTCCGTAGCTCATCCGCGGGGAAGGGTCGCCGCCGGATCGCGGCAGTCAGCCACAAGGTCCAGCCGCGCTCGACCATCGGGGAGGGCGCTTCGCCAACGGAGTTCGGCCGTCCCCACCGCCCAGCCTGTTGCAGAGCTCTTCCCGCAGGGGGCCTTCAGCTCGCCTGGTGGAGACGTCGCCGGGCGGGCCCCTAGCCTCACCACCACCCTACCACCCACCGCAGCGGCGCTCCGGGCCGGCTCCCGCTCGCCACATAACACGCACTTGCTGCTGACGGGGCCGTCCCGCGCTGGCGCGCGGACGACACCCGTCAGTACATTAGGGGCGCGGGCCGTCCCCGCAGCAGAAGTGCAGGTCGTTAGGCCCGCAACCGTACCGGTGGTTCATGACTACGGTAGCGAGTTCGATATGGCGGCACGTTCGTTGCTAGCCGCTCGCACTGGTGTGGCGTCGCTCGTCGGCGCGGGGTTGATGTTGTTCCTCGCCGCTAC
>DASYRI010000082.1:0-20890 GCA_036004545.1 Gemmatimonadales bacterium | reverse complement strand
CACCACCGTGGCGGTGAAGCCGGGCGAGCGGCGGAGGCCGCGCAAGGCGTAGCGCAGGTCTTTCAGGAAATGGTCGAGCCAGGGCCACGACCAGCGGTCGCGCGCTTCTTCCTGAATCCGGCTCACACTGCCCAACCGCCGACGAGCGGCGTATCCGGCTTCCTCGGCGCCGGCGCCGCCGGCGGCCGCCTCCCGCTCCAGCCGCTCGCGGTGGAACCGGAGCTCTTCGCCCAGCTCGGCGTCGAGTGTATCCCGCCGGAGCCAATCGCGGAGCCGGGCCAGCCATTCGCGCATGAGACGTCTCCTCAGGCCGGCTTCATGATCCGGCCGATGGCCGTGAGCAACGCCGCGAACCCGGATTCCTCCTGGCCGAGGTGGCGGCGGCCCGCCGGGGTGACGGTGTAGTACCGCGCCCGCTGGTTGTTGGGGGTCTGCCGCCACTCGGCCTTGATCCAGCCCTTCTGCCGCATCCGCTGCAAGGCCGGATACAGGGAGCCCTCCTCCACCCGGAGCACGTCGTGGGAGAGGCGCTGGATGTGCTGGGCGATCCCGTAGCCGTGCATCGCCTGGGCGGTCAGGGTCTTGAGAATCAGCATGTCGAGCGTGCCGGGGAGCAGGTCCCGCTTCGAGGTCGGTGTCATGGCATGAACATAGCCTGTCTATGGGATAGACGCACTATGGCCCCAGAAAGGTTGCTTCCGCCGGTGGCGGGACGGGGGAGGGGGGGGCCGGCAGGGTCGGGCATGCCGGCCGGAGGCGGAGTTGACCCCGGACCACCCCACCCCAATCTTCCCCCCGAATGACATCCCATCCCGCGTATCCGGTCGTCCGGGTGACCTACCCGGAGTGGGTGGACTCCGTGGTGGACTGGGACCGGAGCTATGGCTCCGACGACGACCGGATGCGCCTCGCCATCGCGGTGGCCCGCGCGAACGTCGAGCGGGCGACCGGGGGGCCGTTCGGCGCCGCGGTCTTCGAGGCCCCTTCCGGCCGGCTCGTGTCGGTCGGGACGAACAGCGTGGTGCGCCTCAACAACTGTACGCTGCACGCCGAAATGGTGGCGTTCATGATGGCCCAGCAGCGGGTGGGCTCCTTCACGCTGAACGCGCCGGGGCTGGCGGCCCACGATCTGGTCACCTCCTGCGAGCCGTGCGCCATGTGCCTCGGCGCCACGCTGTGGAGCGGGGTGCAGCGGGTGGTGTACGGCGCCGCGCGGGAGGACGCCTCGCGGCTGGAGTTCGAGGAGGGCCCGGTCTTCCCCGAGTCGTACCGGTATCTCGAGGAGCGGGGGCTCCGGATCGTGCGCGACGTCCTTCGCGAGGAGGCGCGGGCGGTGCTCGAGCTCTATCGCGCCACCGGCGGGAAGATCTACAACGGATGACGCCGGGCCCGGACGAGGGGCTGCTCGCCGAGGCGTCCGCCGCGCTCCGCGAGGCCAACCTCGCCTTCGCGCGGGCCCATCCGGGCGAGAGCCCCGGCCGCCAGCCGGTGCACACGGTGTACGGCGGCGCCCAGCTCTTCGCCGCCGATTCGGTCCCCAAGCTCGGCGCGCTGGCCCGCCACGCGCTCGAGCGCTACGCCGCCGATCCCGCCACGCTGGGCCGGGCCCTCGGCATTTCCGGCCATCCGGCACTCGAGACGATTCATGCCCGTGTCGGGAGCAAGCTCGCCCGGGAGCCGGTCGAGGACTTCCGGATCGATTTCGAGGACGGGTACGGCAATCGCCCCGACGCGGAGGAGGACCGCCACGCCGGCGCGGTTGCGGCCGAAGTGTCGAAGGGCATGCGGGACGGAACCCTCCCGCCCTTCATCGGCATCCGTATCAAGCCGCTCAACGAGGAGCTGCGGGCACGCAGCATCCGGACGCTCGACCTGGTGATGACCGGGCTGGCCGAGGCAGGCGGCGGGGGCCTTCCGGAGCAGTGGGTGGTGACGGTCCCCAAGATAACCGTCCTGGAGCAGGTCGCCTACACCGTCGCCGCGCTCCGGCAGCTCGAGCGGAAGCTGGGCCTCGCGGGCGGCACGCTCCGCTTCGAGGCCATGGTCGAGACGCCGCAGATCATCCTGGGTGACGACGGGCGCTCGCTGCTTCCCCGCCTGCTCGAGGCGTCGGACGGGCGGCTCCGCGGCGCGCACTTCGGAACCTACGATTACACCGCGGGCATCAACATCACCGCCGCCCACCAGCGGATGCGCCACCCCGCCTGCGATTTCGCCAGGCAGGTCATGCAGGTGGCCTTCGCGGGCACCGGGGTCTGGCTCTCCGACGGATCCACCACCGTGCTGCCGGTGCCGGTCCACCGCGAGGAAGCCGGCGGCCCGCCGCTGACCGAAGCCCAGCGGACCTCCAACGCCGCTCAAGTCCACGCGGCCTGGCGGCTCCATTTCGACGACGTGCGCCATTCGCTCGCCGGGGGGTTCTACCAGGGGTGGGATCTCCATCCGGCGCAGCTGGTGCCGCGCTATGCCGCGCTCTACAGCTTCTTCCTCGACGGCATCGAGGCGGCGGGAGCGCGGCTCAGGAACTTCGTCGGCAAGGCGGCGCAGGCCACGCTGGTGGGCGACGTCTTCGACGACGCCGCCACCGGCCAGGGGCTGCTCAACTTCTTCCTCCGCGGGCTCAACGCCGGCGCGATCACCGAAGCCGAGGCGCTGGCGATGACCGGCTTGACGGCGGAGGAATTCCGCGGCCGGTCGTTCGTCAAGATCATGCGGGCGCGGGCGTGAGCGGCGTTCCGGTCGAGCTGCTCGATCTGCTGGCCCGCTGGATCCACCTGATCGCGGGGATCATGTGGATCGGCAATTCCCTCCTGTTCAACTGGCTGGACCGCGAGCTCCGGCCCGCCCAGGGCATGGCGAGGACAGCGGAGCCGATCGGGACGACCTGGCTGCTCCACAGCGGCGGGTTCTACTACGTCGAGAAGACGCTGCTCGCGGGGGCGCCGCTGCCGCGGCCGCTGCACTGGTTCAAGTGGCAGGCCTACACCACCTGGTGGAGCGGGGCCGCCCTGCTGGTGGTGGTGTACTACGCCGGCGGGCGCGCGCTGCTGGAGGACGCCGGCGTCGCACGCTTGAGCCACGCGCAGGCGGTGGCGCTCGGCGCGGGCGCGATCGTCGGCGGGTTACTGCTCTATGAGGCGGTCCAGCGGCTGGTGGCCCAGCGGGCGCCCCGCCTCGCGGCGGTGCTCTGGATCACCGGGCTCGCCGCCATCGCGGTGGGGCTGACCCGGCTGCTCAGCGGACGGGCGGCGTTCCTGCACGTTGGCGCCATGCTGGGCACGATCATGGCCGCGAACGTCGTGTTTACGATCGTGCCGTCGCAACGGGCGCTGGTGGCGTCGGTGGCCGAAGGCCGGGGCGGAGACCCGCGCGTCTCCGCGCGCGCCAAGCGGGTATCCATCCACAACAACTATTTCACCTTCCCGGTCCTCGCCCTGATGGTGAGCGGGCACTTTCCGGCGCTCTACTCCCACCCGCAGAGCTGGCTGCTGGTATTCGCGCTCACCGGGTCCGGCGTCGCGGTGCGGCACCTGCTCAACCTCCGCTTCACGTATCCCTTCTGGCGGCCCGCGCTGGCGGGGACGCTGGCCGGCAGCGTGCTGCTGCTGTTCGCACTGCTCCGCCTGGGCGCCGCGCCCCCGGGCGGCGCGGCCACCGCCGGGTCCGCCGGGCCGGTGAGCTTCCAGGAGGTGCGTCATGTCATCGACCGCCGGTGCGGGGCGTGCCATTCGGCGCGGCAGGCCGACCCGAGCTTCGGCCCCGCGCCGGGGGGCGTCCTGTACGACACGCCCGAGCAGATCGTCTCCCTGGCGGCGCGGATCCGGGAGCGCGCGTTCGTCACCCGAACGATGCCGCCGGGGAACCGGACCCGCATCACCGACGAGGAACGCGCGCTGCTGGGGCGGTGGGTGGAACAGGGAGCGCAGCGGGGAGAGCCGGAACGGCGCCAGCCGCCGCGGTAACCGGCGGAAGCAACCGGAGCGGCGTCAGCTGCCCCGGTAGGTGGTGTAGCCGAACCGGCTGAGCAGCAGCGGGACGTGATAGTGCCCCGCTCGCGCCCCGATCCGGAACTGGATCACGATCTCCCGGTAGAACGAATCCTCCGCCCCACCTTCGCGCGCGAAGTAGTTCCCCACCGCGAAGGTGAGGCGATAGTCGCCTTCCCGGAGCGGCTTTCCCTTCGGATGGAGATCCCGCACCCGGCCGTCGGCGTCGGTCACTCCCGAGCCGAGCACCTTCCCCGCAGTCTCCAGGGTGACCGCGATCCCCGCCGCCGGCCGGCCCAGCCCGGTGTCCAGCACGTGGGTGCTGAGGGTGCTCATGCCAGGTGCCTCCGCATCAGGGGTCAGGGCTCAGGGGTCAGGGGTCAGCACCGCCTGGAGTCGGAGCCGCGCGATCTCCTCCTGCTCGCCGGCGGCCACGCGGAGCTCCGACGTCGCATCATTCGCCAGCCGCTCGCGGGCGAGCGCCAGCATCTCCTCCGCGGTCCGGCCCGTGGCGCAGACGATGTAGGTATACCCGAACCGCGCCTCGTAGGCACGATTCGCCTCCGCCAGCGCGCGGCGGGTCTGGTCCCCCGCCGAGTCCACCCCGGCTTGTTCGCTCGCGGACCAGACCCGGCCCTGGGCGCCCTGCGGGAGCGGGCTGGTCCGCTCGCCGATCCGCGGATGGTGCGCGAACGCTTCCTTCCAGTCGGCGGGATCGAGCGACCGCCAGACCTCAAGAGCCGCGGAGAGCAGCGCCTCGCGGCGCCGGAACGGCCGCCGCTCCACCATCGCCCTCACCCATCGGGCCGAGCCGCAGCACTCGGCCAGCAGACCGGCGGCCCGGTCGGCCGGCATCCCGTCAATCGCCGCGACGCTCCAGCTCACCCCGGCCTCACGGCCCGGCGCGCCCGAAGAGCCTGAGCCGCGCGACCCCGCCGTCGGGATAGATGCTCAGCCGGACGTGGGTGGCCGGCCGGCGGGGAATGTTCTCCCAGCGATGTTGCGCGTCCGCCCGGAGCGGCGTCTCGGGCAGGAGGACTTCCCAGCGCGCGGCGCCGGCGTCGAACGAAGGGCCCGCGGCGCACGTCTCCAGCATGCAGCTGCCGGGCGCGTTCCCCTTGAAGTGATCGGTGTCGAGCTCGATCCGCTCGATCACCCTTCGGCGCGCCAGGCGAAGGATGGTCCAGTCGTGGCCCGGACCCCGGCGACGGCGGGTCTCCCAGCCGTCACCCATGTGGGTCGAGCGGCCCGGCTGGATGAGGTTCTGCGGGTTACCATAATGCATGTCGCTGCAGGCGATGACGAGGCCGCCGTTCACCAGCGCGGCGAGATCCACCTCCCCGCCCGTGCGAAACACCTTCTCCTCCGGCACGGCCTCGCCATGGACCCGGAGCCGGGCTACGCCCCCGTCGGGGAAGATGTTGAGCCGGAGATGGGTCACGCGCGGAGCGTTCGCCTCGAGCGGAATGGCGATGGCGCGGTTTCCCTCGAGGGCGGTGGGGGCGAGAAGGGTTTCCCAACGCGCCTCGGGACCCGGCGGGCCGTCGCCGTCAACCGCGCACGCCTCGATGCTCGCGCGCTCGGGATAATTGCCGGTGAACCAGCTGGTATCTATCACCACGCCCCGCACGATTCCCGGGACGCCGAGCCGGATGATCGCCCAGTCGTGGCCCGGGGTGCGGCGGCGGCGGGTTTCCCACCCGTCCATCCATTTGCCCTGCTCGGTGTACACCCCTTCACGCCACTCGGGTTTTCCCGGTTTGAGCAGATTTTCCTTGGGGGCGAAGAATTCGTCGCTCGCGGCGATGACCGCACCGCCGAGGCGCTCCGCCGCCAGATCGGGGAGATCGGTGAACATGACCGGCATCATACCTTCCCGAACACCAGCCGGCCAGCGACCCAGGTCGCGCGCACCGCGCCGAACAGCTCGCGCCCGGCGTACGGCGTGGTCTTGTGGCGGTGCCGGAGCGCCGCCGGGTCGACCACGAATCGCGCCTCGGGGTCCCAGACCACGAGGTCCGCGTCGTAGCCGGCCGCAATGGCGCCCTTCCGGCCGTGGAGGCGCGCCAGCCGGGCGGGCGCCACGCTCATCCACTCCGCGATCCGCTCCGGCGCCGCGCCGCGCTTCCGCGCGGCGGTCCACACCGCCGGGAGCGCGAGCTGGAGCGAGGCGATGCCGCCCCAGGCGGAGAAGAAGTCACCGCGGGTTTCCTTGAGGGCCGGCGGGCAGGGGGAGTGGTCGGAGGCCACCAGATCAATTTCTCCGGCGAGCAGCGCCTTCCACAGTCCCTCCCGCTCGGCGGGGCCGCGGATCGGCGGGGCACACTTGTACTGCGTGGCCCCCGGGGGGATCTCCTCCGCCGCGAAGGTGAGGTAGTGGGGGCAGGTCTCGACCGTGATCGGGAGCCCACGCCCCCGCGCGGCCCTCACAATGTCGAGTGAGGCGGCCGACGAGAGATGCACCACATGCACCGGCGTGGGGCACCACTCGAGCAGCCGGATCAGCAGGCCGATCGCCTCCCGCTCCGCGGCAACCGGGCGCGAGGCGAGGTACTCCGGGTAGCCGCGCCCCTGCCCCGCGGGAGAGAGGAACGCCGGATCCTCGGCGTGCACCATGAGGGTGAGACCGGTCCGGGCGAGCACCGGGAACGCCTCCCTGAGGTCGCGCTCGGAGACGTGGGGGAACTCCGGCACGCCCGACGGCGCGAGAAAGCACTTGAACGCGCAGACGCCCGCGTCGCGGAGCGGCTGGAGCGCGCCGGCGTTGCCCGGTACCACGCCGCCGATGAATTCAAGGTTGACGGCGGTCCGGCCCCGGGCGGCTTCGCGCTTCGCCTCGAGCGCTTCGACCGTCGTGGTGGCGGGGATCGAGTTGAGCGGCATGTCGCAGATGGTGGTAACGCCTCCGGCGGCGGCGGCCCGCGCGGCACTCGCGAAGCCCTCCCACTCGGTGCGCCCCGGCTCGTTGACGTGGACGTGGCTGTCCACCACACCCGGCATGACCAGCGCATCGCCCGCATCGAGGATCTCGAGGCCGGGCGGCAGGTCGTCCCAGGCGGCCACCCGGCCGATCCGTCCCGCCGCGATGTGGAGCGCCGCGGGCGCCACGCCACCTTTGAGGACGACCCGGCGGCCGCGGAGGACGAAGCTCACGCGCGGGAGAAGCGCCTGAGCAGATTGCCGGCGACCCGGCGCCGATATGCCGCCGACGAGCGGAGATCGTCGATCGGCGCGATCTCGCCTTCGAGGATCCGCACCGCCTCCTCGATCCCGGCTCCCGCGGCGAGGGCGCGCTCGGTGGCGCGGGCCCGGATCACGACCGGTGCTATGCTGCCGAAGGCCAGGCGCGGGGCCGCGCCCCCCACCCCGGCGAAGACCACCTTGGAGATCGCCTGCGCCGCCCGGGTGCCGACCTTCCGGAAATACTGCCGGCCGGCGATGCGCGGCACCTCCACCGCAACGATCAGCTCGTCGGGGCGGAGCACCGTCTTCCGGTAGCCGGTGTAGAACCCGGTGATCGGAACCCGCCGCTCCGCGTCCGCGCTCCGGAGCACGAGCACCGCGTCGGCCGCGGCGAGGACCGGCAGCGAGTCGCCCGCGGGCGACGCGTTGGCGATGTTGCCGCCCAGCGTGCCCCGGTTCTGGATCTGCCGGCCACCCACGAGCGCGGCCGCCTCGACCAGCATGGGCAGCCGGGCCGCGACGAGCGGGGAGCGGATCAGCGCCGTGAAGGTCACCAGCGCGCCCAGGACCAGCGTGTCCCCGCGGGCGGAGATCTCGCGCAGCTCGTCGAGGGGCCAGAGATCCAGGAAGCGCTTCGGCTCGAGGGTGCCGAAATTGAGCGCGACGTAGAGGTCGGTGGCGCCGGCCAGCGGCGTCCGCGGCTCGTCGCGCAGGATGCCGAGCGCCTCCTCCAGCGAGGCGGGGCGACGGAGATCGAGCGACGAGATCGCGGTTCTCATGCCGCGCCACCCTGCCGCCCGCCCCCGTGCCCGCCGGCGCGCCCCTCCTCCTCACGCCACTTCATCACCGCGCGGTAGATCGCCGGGTAGCCGGTGCACCGGCAGAGGTTCCCCGCGAGGGTAGTCCGTATTTCGTCGAGCGAGGGCGCGGGCCCGAGCGAGAGGGCCGTGAGGATCATGCCGGGGGTGCAGATGCCGCACTGCGCGCCCACCTCGCTCATGAACAGCCGCTGCAGGGGATGCTCGCCGCGGAGGCCCTCGATGGTCAGGATCTCCGCGCCCGAAACCTGCGCCACCGGGATGAGGCAGGAGCAGACCGGCTCGCCGTCCACCAGCACGGTGCAGGCGCCGCACTCCCCCTCGCCGCACCCCTCCTTGGTGCCGGTCAGCCCGAGGTCCTCGCGCAGCACGTCGAGGAGGCGCGACATCGGGTGCGCCGCGACGTCGGCCGCGACGCCGTTCAGGGTGAACTTCACGGGCCCGGCGCAGAGTCTGCCAGCAGCTCGGGCGTGGCGGGAATCTCCCGGACGTCGAATCCCCGGTGGCGGAGCGCATTGACCACCGCGGGCGCCGGGCCGTCCATCGGCAGCTCGCCCAGCCCCTTGGCGCCGAACGGGCCACCGGGGTAGGGGTTCTCCAGTATCACCACGTCGATCTCCGGCGTATCCAGCGTGGTCGGAATGGTGTAGTTGGTGAGCTGCGCGTTGGCCATGGCACCGTCCCGCATCACCACCCGCTCGAGGAGCGCGTAGCCCAGCCCCTGCACCGTACCTCCTTCGATCTGACCCTCGGCCAGCGCCGGGTGAATGGCGCGGCCGAACTCCTGCACCGCAGTCAGCCGGAGCGGCCGCACCTCGAAGGTGTCGGGGTCGACCTCCAGCTCGGCGACGTCGCAGCCCCAGGCGTAGGTGGCGTAGGCGTCGCCACGGTAGGTCTCGTCGTCCCAGCGGATCCAGTCGGGCGGGCGGTACATCCGCTCCACCGTGAACCCGCCGTGGCGGGCGTGATACTCGGCCGGTGAGAGGGGGCCGAGCCGTTCCCTCATCTCGCGGGCGCACTCCTCCAGGAGCTTGCCCACCACGAGGCAGGTGCGGGAGGCGACCGTCGGGCCGCTGTCGGGCACCCGCGCGGTATCGGGCTGCGCCACGAGGACGTCTTCGTAGGGGACGCCGAGCGCGTCGGCGACGATCTGGGCGTGCATCGTCCGGGTGCCCTGGCCGATCTCGGTGCTCCCCACCGCGATCCGCACGCCCGCGGGCGTGAGCTCGAGCCGCGCCCGCGACTTCAAGGTCCGCTCACCGCTCCCGGTGAATCCGGCGCCGTGGTAGAAGAGGGAAAGGCCGATGGCGCGGTTAGTGCCTCGCCAGGCCTCCCGCTTCCTGAGAAATTCACTGCGCCGCACCGCTTCTTCGAGGACCTGGTGCGCACTGCAGTCCGCGCCCATCGTCTGGCCGGTGGCCGTCGTGTCGCCGGGACGGAGCGCGTTGATCCGCCGGAGCGCCACCGGGTCCATCCCCAGCGCCTCGGCGATCCGGTCCATGTGGACTTCGACCGCGAACTCGGTCTGCGGCGCGCCGAAGCCGCGGAAGGCGCCGTTGGGCGGCGTGTTCGTGAACACCGCCCGGCCGCGGATCGCCACGTGGTCGCAGCGGTACGGCCCCGCCGCGTGGATGCAACCGCGGGAGAGCACCACGGGGCTCAGGGTGACGTAGGCGCCGCCGTCGAGGATCACCTCCACCTCCATCGCGACGAGCCGGCCGTCCCGGGTGACGCCGGTGCGGTGCCGCACAATCGAGGGGTGGCGCTTGGTGGTGGCCACCATGTCCTCCACCCGGTCGTAGATCATCTTGACCGGCCGCCCCGACTTGAGCGCGAGCAACGCGGCGTGCCCGGCGAGCATCGAGGGATACTCCTCCTTGCCGCCGAAGCCGCCGCCGGTTTCGGTCTGGATGACGCGGAGCGGGCGCTCCTCGCCCAGGAGACAGCGCACCGCCTTGACGACGTAGAACGGACACTGGATCGAGCCGTGCACGGTGACGCCGCCGTCCTCGGGGACGGCGACCACGCCGTTCGGCTCGATGTAGATGTGCTCCTGGTGCCCGGTGCGGTAGGTGCCCTCGATCACCAGGTCGGCGCGGGCGAGCGCGGCCGCGCCGTCGCCCTTGACGATGGAGATGGCCTTGAAGACCTGGTCCGAGCGCTCCGGATCGAAGAGCGGCGGCTCCGCGTCGTACTCGATCTCCACCCGGGCGGCGAGGAGCCGCTCCCGGTCCGGGTGGGCGAGCAGGAGGATCGGCTCGGCCAGGTGCCGCACCTCCCGCTCGACCAGGAACGGCTGGTCATCCTCGATGAGGGCGACGACGTTCCTGTGGGGGACGTCGCGGTGATCCACGACGGTGAAGCCCGCGGGGTCGAAGTCCAGGCGAACCGAGCGGACCCGCCCCCGCGGAATCGTCGAGCGGAGGGTCCGGCCGTAGAGCATGCCGGGAAAGACCAGATCGTCGACATAGCGCGCCGCGCCGGTCGCCTTGCCGATCCCGTCCTTGCGCGCCACGCTCCGGCCGACGGCGGGCATGGGTCACTCCTCCGAGAGAAGACCGCTCGGCGGCGCTACCAGCGCAGCACCTCCTCCATCGCCAGCCGGATCCCTTCGCTCTGGGGCAGGATCACGTCTTCCAGCTCCGGCGCGTAGGCCACGAAGGTGTCGGTCGCGGCCACTCGCCGGACCGGGGCGTCGAGCCAGGCGAACGTCTCGTCGGCGATCCGGGCGGCGATCTCCGCCCCGTAGCCCCAGGAGAGCGCGTCTTCGTACGCCACGATCACCCGGCTGGTCTTGCGGACCGACGCGTAGACCGTCTCCCAGTCCACCGGGGAGAGACAGCGGAGGTCAATCACCTCGACGCTCGCGCCGGTGCGCTCTTCGAGCTCCTTGGCCGCCACGAGGGTGCGCTGCACCACGGCACCGTAGGTCACGACCGTCAGGTCGGCCCCCTCCCGGACCACCTTCGCCTTGCCGAAGGGGATCATGAAGTTGGGGCCGGGGTTGGGCGCCTTGTTGTAGGTCTGGCGGTAGAGGTGCTTGTGCTCGAGGAACATCACCGGGTCGTCGCAGCGGATCGCGGTGCGGAGGAGCCCGTTGGCGTCGAGCGCGGTCGAGGGACAGACGACGCGGAGGCCCGGAATCGAGGTGAAGACGACTGCGCCGGTCTGAGAGTGGTACGGCGCGCCGCCCCTGAGATAGCCGCCATAGGTCACCCGTACCACGACGGGCGCGCTGAAGGTGTTGTTGGACCGCCAGCGCAGGAGCGCGAGCTCGTTCCGAAGCTGCATGTAGGCGGGCCAGATGTAGTCGAAGAACTGGATCTCGATCACCGGCTTGAGCCCGCGGGTGGCGAGGCCGATCGCCCGCCCGACGATGTTCGCCTCGGCGAGCGGCGAGTTGTAGACCCGGTGCCCGCCAAACTGTTTCTGCAGCCCCCAGGTCACCTTGAAGACCCCGCCCTTCCCCTTCACCTGGCCGAGGTAGTCCTCGCGGCTCACGTCGGCCACGTCCTCCCCGAAGACGAGGATGCGGGGATCGCGCGCCATCTCGTCCCTAAGGCAGATATTGAGCAGGTCCACCATCGTGGTGGGGTCGCCGGCGAAGCGGGGATCGTCCTCGGTGTCGAACTGCTCGGAGGACGGGTCCACGTCGGGCGAATAGACGTATCGGTAGACCGTGTCGGCCGCGGGCTGCGGCGCGGCGAGCGCCGTCTCGGTGGCGACCTCGATCTCCTCCTCGACCGCCTGGCGGATGCGCTCGAGCTCCGCGTCGGTCGCCACGCCCTGCTCGAGGAGGTGCTTCGGGAAGCTGGTCACCGGGTCGCGGGCGGCGTCCTCGGCGCGCTCGGCAGGGGGGCGGTAGTGGATCTCGTCGTCGGAGAGCGAATGGCTGTAGGGGCGGATGACCTTCGCGTGCACCAGCGCCGGGCCCTTGCGCGCGCGCACGTGCTCCACCGCCCGGCTCATCACGTCGTACGAGGCGAGCGGATCGCAGCCGTCCACCTCCTGGATCAGCAGTCCCGGAAAGCCGGCGACCACCTTCGATATCGAGCCGCCCGGCGTGTTCACCTCGACCGGCACCGAGATGGCGTAGCCGTTGTCCTCGATGAGGTACACGATCGGGAGCTTCAGGGTGCACGCCGAGCTGAGCGACTCCCAGAACTCGCCCTCGCTGGTGGTCCCGTCCCCACCGGAGACGAACACGACCTCGTCATCCCTGATGCGCTGGTCCCGGTCGGGGATCGTTTCGTTTTCCGAATAGCGCAGCCACGCCTCGGCGGCGCCGACGGCCTGGAGGAACTGGGTGCCGGTCGGGCTCGAGTTGGAGACGATGTTGAGGTCCTTGTGCCCCCAGTGGGAGGGCATCTGGCGGCCGCCGGAGTTGGGATCGTCGGCGGCCGCCACGGCGGAGAGCAGCTGCTCGGTGGCGGTCATGCCGATCCCGAGGCAGAGCGCGCGGTCGCGGTAGTATGTGTAGAACCAGTCGTAGCCTGGACGCAACACCTGTGCTGCGGCCACCAGCACGGCCTCGTGCCCGGCCCCGGAGATCTGGAAGAAGATCTTGTTCTGGCGCTTGAGCTGGATCTCCTTGTCGTCGAGGCGCCGGGAGAGAAACATCAACCGGTACATCTCGAGGAGCTTTGCCTTCTCGAGCCGGGCACTGCTGCGCGTTACTGGTCGGGTTGCCATGCAGCGATCCGGGCTGGTCGGAGTGTGGGGCCAGGGACAGCTTAACGTCTTGTTCCGATCAAAGATACCCAATCGGGGTGAGAGGATCGGCCCACGGCCCGGTCTCCTCGGCTTGCCGCGTCGCGGGGCGAAATACGTCGAACAGCCCGCCGGCACAGGTTGCACGCTCGCTCCGGGCGCGACAGCTCACTACACCGCCAATCATCAAGGTGGCCCGGACCACATTCACGCTGCGCGTCTAGACGAAGCGTACACACCACGTCGCGGTCGGTGGGACCCGAAGTGCCTGGCACATTGATTGCGTGAACTTGAACCGACTCAGTCCAGGATGCTCGCTCTCGCACGGAGCGACCACATGCCCAGCGCGGGACCAGCCGGTCGCAAGCACCGGCAGGGGGTCACCTTGGCGGAGCTCCTGTTCGTCATGGCCATCATGACGCTCCTCGCCGCGATGGGGGTGCCCAGGATTTCCCAGCTCATTTCCCGCGCGGGCGCCGGCCGGGCGATCGGAGTGGTCGCCAGCGATCTCGAGTACGCGCTCTCCCTCGCGACCCGACAGCGGAAGCCGGTGCGGCTGAGCTGCCATTGTCCCGCCGGCACCTACACGATCTCCGATCGCGCCACGGGCACCGTGCTCTTCCGGCGCCGAATCGGGGGCCCGGACGGCGAGTTCCGGCTGACCGGCTTGTCGTTCTCCGCCACGACTCTCGATGTGTTCCCGGGCGGGATCACCTCCGGGGGTCTCACGGTCACGGTAAGCTCGCCGGAGACGACCCGCCAGGCGACCGTCACTTCCGCCGGCTTCGTGCGGGTGATTCGATGACCGGCACACGGGTTCACCGGTCGGAGCAGGGGGTGAGCCTGGTCGAGGTGCTGGTGACGATGGCGCTGCTCACCATCGCCTTGCTCAGCCTCGCCCCGCTCAACATGCTGGTGGCCCGCCTCTCCACACTGTCCACCCTCGAGGCGCAACGGACCGCGATCCTGGCCGGGGCGGCGCAGCGGGTCGGGATGCTCTCCTTCGAATCCCTCAGCGCCGGCACGACCTGCAGCGGCTTCCCGTCCGCCGATTTTCCCCACACGGAGTGCGTGACGGTGGTGGTGGTGGATTCGAAGACCAAACGGGTGATCGTCATCGTGACGCCGGCCTCCGGCGCGGCTGATACGACCGTGTCCGACCGGACCGAGGGCGGCCGCGACAACCCGCTCAGCCCGTGAGCGGCCGTCGCGCGGGCGTCACGCTGATCGAGCTCCTGGTGAGCCTCGTCATCAGCGTCATCGTGGCTGCGGCACTGGTGCGCCTCATCATGGGGGACATGCGCTCCGCCGAGGATCGTGAGGCGTGGCGCACCGCGCGGCTTGCGGCCCGCAGCGGGCTCACGGTGCTGACGTCGGACCTCCGCATCGTGGAGACCTCCGGCGGACTCGAAGCGGCGGCGGCCGGGGGGCGGGATCTCAGCGTTGGGGTGCCCTACGCGTTCGGGGCCCTCTGCGCGACCGACGGCAGCACCTCGACGGTGAGCCTGCTGCCTACCGACTCCGCGATGTTCGCGCAGCCGGGACACTCCGGGTTCGCCTGGCGCGATGACGCGACCGGCGGGTACGCCTATGTCGGCGGCGGGTCCCACACCACCGGCGCCGCGGCGACGCCCTGTACCGGCGCGGGCATCACGGTGCTGAGCGGAGGGCAGGTCGTCACCGTCACCGGCGCCATTCCGGCGGCCCGGCCGCCGGGCACGATCGTGTTCCTCTACCGCCGGATCCGCTACGAGCTCAAGGCCTCGACGGCGATGCCGGGGCAGACCGCGCTGTGGCGCACGCTCCTCACCTCGGGCAGGACCGAAGAGATCGCGGCGCCCTTCGACGCCGGAGCCCGGTTCCGATTTTACGTCGGCACCGGCACCACCGCCCAGGCGACGGTGCCCTCTCCGCTGTCGGGCGTCTCCGGCCTGGAGCTCGCCTTCGACGGCCGGAGCGACCGGACGCCGCGCGGATCGAGCGGTCCCCGGGTGGTGCAGTTTTCAAGCTCGGTCTTCTTCCAGAATCGGACGCCCTAAGGAGGCGACCCATGCTGCGGACGATCGGCCAGCGTCGCGGCGCGACGCTCCCACTGGCGATTCTGTTCGTCGTGCTGCTCTCGATCGGGACGGTGGCGGGGCTGAGCCGGATCGCCGCCGAACGCCGCAGCACCGGAAACATTCAAGCGGAAGTCGACGCGTTCGCGCTCGCCCAGGCGGGCCTCGCCCGGTACCTGAGCACCGTGGCGGAGGCCCCGGCTGCCAGCGTCGACACGACGATCACCGGACTGACGGGCGGCTCGGTGGCCGTGTCGGCCCGGCGGCTCCGCACCGCCGCGGGCAGCCTCCCGGCGCTGTACGTCATCCGCGCCCACGGGGTCAACACGAGCTCGATCCGCTTCGACGCCAAGACCCCCCCGGCCGCACGTTCGGTGGCCCAGTTCGCGATCTGGCGCCCCGGCACCATGAACGTCCGGGGAGCGTGGGCGAGCCTGACCGGAATCAACAAGGACGGCGGCTCAGGTATCATCGACGGCGCCGACCAGTGCGGCGTTGCTCCCGCCGTCGCGGGTGTGGTCGTACCGACGACGGCAACCGACAGCGGGCCCGGCTATGACCAGAACGGCGGTTCCTCCGTCCCGACGGGCTCGCCACCGATCGACGACGATGCGGCGACCGCCGCCGACCTCGCCCCGGAGCTGAGCGTGGACTGGGACGCCATCGTCAACGGAGGCGCCCTCGATGCCCAGTACAATCTCACCAGCACTTCGGGCTGGCCGTCGAGCTTCGCCGACTGGCCCACGATCTACGTGAACAATTCGACCACCCTGATACTCAGCCCGGCGAACTCCGGCCGCGGACTCCTCGCGATCCGGGGTGATGTCACCATGCACGGCAGTTTCGACTGGGATGGGGTGATCCTGATCGGCGGGAACGTCACCAGCGACGGCCATCAGATCATTGAGGGATCCATGACGACCGGGCTCAACGTCCAGCTCGGCCTGAGCGTCGCCACCGCGGACCTCGGAAACGGCAACAAGACGATCCGCTACAACAGCTGCTACGTGAACAGCGCGGTGCAGCATCTCGGCCGCTGGGTCGCTCTCTCGAACGCCTGGACCGACAACTGGCCCAGCTGGTGATGTGGGCCGGGCCCCGCCAGGGAGCTGGGGAGCTGGGGAGCTAGGGGGCTAGGGAATCGGCCAACGCCTTCAGCGACCCATCGTCTATCGATGGGGCTTGACACGCTTGCAGCCCGAAGATACTATGTCCCATCATCTGTCGATGGGAACGCGGCCGCCATGAAGAATCCGCCCGACCTGCTTCCCGGCACCCTGGACCTTCTCGTGCTGCGCACCCTCGCGCGCGGCACCCTGCACGGCTACGGCATTGCGCAGCGGGTGAAAGAGAGCTCCGGCGACGTCCTGCAGGTGGGCGAGAGCTCGCTCTACCCGGCGCTCCAACGGCTCCTCCTTGACGGCTACGTGAAGGCGGAGTGGGGCGCCTCGGAGAACAACCGGCGGGCGCGCTACTACACGCTGACGGCGGCCGGCCACCGGCACCTCGCCGCCGAACGAAAGGAGTTCGAGCGGATGGTGGGCGCCATCCGGCTCGTCCTCGCCAACGCCTGAGCCATCCCGCCATGCGATTCCTGCGACGCCTTGCCCAATGGATGCGCCTTCGCTCTCACGGCCGCGACCTCGCGGAGGAGCTGGCCTTCCATCGCGAGGCGATCGAACGCGATCTGGTGGCGCGCGGCCACGCCCCCGCCGAGGCGCGGGACATGGCACGACGCGCGATGGGGAACGAGACGATGGCCCGTGAGGATGCCCGCGGCATCTGGCTCTGGCCCCGGCTCGAGGCACTCTGGCAGGACGCGAAGGTTACGCTGCGCGGCCTCCGCCGGAACCCGGCCTTCACCGTCGGGGTCATGCTCACCTTCGCCCTCGGCGTCGGAGCCAACGCGGCGATGTTCTCGCTGCTGGACCGGATGATGCTGCGCCCACCGGCGCTGATGCGCGATCCCGCGTCGGTGCATCGCGTCTACCTCTTCCGGCACATCGACGGTGTGGAGGGCGAGACCGGGGGGCAGTACGCGCGTCACGCCGATCTCGTCAACGGAACGACGAGCTTCTCGGCCCTCGCGGCCCACGCGACGCGCCAGCTCGCCGTCGGCGTCGGCACGGACGCGCGCGAAATGCGGATCGGCGTGGTGAGCGCGAGCTTCTTCGACTTCTTCGACGCCCCTCCCGCCGCCGGGCGCTACTTCGGTGCGGCGGAAGATGCCCCCCCCGCCGGAGCACCGGTGGCGGTGCTGAGTCATGCGATGTGGCAGGCCCGATTCGGCGGGCGCCAGGACGCCATCGGCGCGAGGCTGCAGATCGGGGCCGTCGTCTACACTGTCATCGGCGTCGCGCCGAAGGAATTCGTCGGACTCTGGCCCCTCCGTCCGCCGGCGGCCTTCATTCCCGTCTCGACCTACGCCGCCAGCCTGATCGGCGCGACCTGGGCGACCACGTACTCCTCGGCGTTCGGCCTCGGCACAATCGTCCGCCGCAAGCCGGGAGTCAGCATCGCCGTGGCTACGGCCGACCTCGCGAGGGCGTTCGTCCAGAGCTACCGCGCGCAATCCGCCGCGGGTGGCCGCGCGATCGAGCTCGCCGAGCTGCGCCCGCGGGCCCTCGCGGGATCGATCCTGCTCGAGCGCGGGCCCGGGCGTTCTGATGTCGCGAAGGTCGCCACCTGGCTCGGCGGCGTATCGCTCATCGTGCTGCTCATCGCCTGCGCCAACGTCGCGAGCCTCCTGCTCGCGCGGGCCCTCTCCAAGCGGCGCGAGATCGCGGTCCGCCTGGCGCTCGGCGTCAGCAGGTCGCGGCTCCTTTCCCAGATCCTGACGGAGAGCATGGTCCTCGCACTGGCGGGGAGCGTGGTTGGCATCGTCCTCGCAATCTGGCTGAGCTCGCTGCTGCAGGCGGCGTTTCTCCCGGGCACCCAGCCGGTGTCCGTGGCGTCGGACGGTCGCACGCTCGCATTCATCGGGATCGTGACGCTGGCGGTCGGCGCAGTCACCGGCCTGTTTCCGGTGTTGCAGGCGCGGCGCCTCACGCTCACCGAAGACCTCAAGTCGGGGGCGCGCACGGGCACCTATCACCGTTCGCGCACCCGTTCGGCGCTGCTGGTGCTGCAAGGCGCACTCTCCCTCGTGCTGCTGGTCGGGGCGGGGCTGTTCGTGCGCAGCCTTCGCCACGTCCGCGACGTGCGGCTCGGCTTCGACGCCGACTCTGTACTCACGGTTGACACGCACATGCGCGAGACGAAGCTCGACAGTGCGCAGACCGCCGCCCTCCGACTGCGGCTGCTCGACGCGGCGACGACCGTGCCCGGCATCGAACACGCCACACTCGTGGTCGCGGAGCCCTTTGGCGGGATGTCGAGCTGGCCGATCTGGGTCGCGGGAGTCGACTCGGTGAGCAAGTTCGGCCGGTTCGAGTTTAACTCGGTGTCGCCTGATTACTTCGCGACGATGGGGACCCACCTGCTCCGCGGGCGCGGAATCAAATCCGGCGACGTCCACGGTGCCCCGCGGGTGATGGTGGTCGGCGCGTCCATGGCCGGCGTCTTGTGGCCTGGAGCCGACCCCCTGGGCAAGTGCGTGCGGGTTGGGTTGGTGGACACGGTGCCGTGCACCTATGTCGTCGGCGTCGCCGAGGACATCCATGCGCGTGGCTTCGGCCCGCAGGACAGAAGCTTCTATTACTATCTCGCCGCCGCGCAGTTCCGGCCGCAGCTGGGAGGGCTATTCGTGCGCGCGGGAGGTGGCGCGCGCCGGTTCATCGAACCGCTGCGCCGGAGGTTGCAGCAGGAGATGCCGGGCGCGTCGTACGTCACCGTGTCGCGCCTCGGCGAGCTGGTCGAGAATGAGTCCCGATCCTGGGTGATGGGCGCGACGCTCTTCACCGCATTCGGCGTGCTGGCACTCATCCTGGCGGCGGTCGGTCTCTACAGTGTGATCGCCTACAATGTGGCGCAGCGGCGCCAGGAGCTGGCGGTGCGCGTCGCGCTCGGTGCGGCCGCGAGTGACTTGATACGCCTGGTGGTCGGCGAGGGACTGCGTCTCGCTTCCGTCGGGGCCGCCGTCGGCGGGGTGATCGCCCTGATCGTATCACCCCGCGTGGCACCGCTGCTCTTCAACCAGTCGCCGCGCGACCCTGTGGTGTTCGGAACGGTGACGGGCGCGCTGCTTGCCGTCGCGATCGGGGCGAGCATGCTCCCGGCAATTCGAAGCGCGCACGTGGATCCGAACTCGGCGTTGAGGGCTGAGTAGGGGGCTGTGCCGGAAATCGCGTCCCGCTGCCTGACGTCCTGCGCTTCTGCTGCGGGGGCTTGCGGCGGCCCCCGCCGTCCAGATTAACATACCCGGCGGCGGGCCGCCGCGCCCAGGCCCCCGCCAGCAGCAAGCGCGGGTCAGACCGCGCTAATTCAAGCGGCGATAGACCCGGTAAACCCGGAAGGTTGGCGGCTCCGCATAGTCCTCCCCTATTGAGAGAAGATCCCCCTCGAGGAGTCCCTTCCACTCCGGCTCAGGTTGAGGAACAGGGAAACACGCGCCACACGGGATAAGGCCGAACAAAACCCGCACTCGCCCGCCACCCTCAGGCCAAACGCTACCGCTCCTGTCGCTTGCCGTCTGCGTTCCACCGGCCTCTTGGAAGATCATTCGATGGTTCGCCGACCCCCACTTGTTGGACGTTAGGCCAAGAACGAGCGTATCCGCCAATAAGAGGAGGCCGTCCATTGGCGAATTGATCGCCGTGTAGCGAGTTGGCAGAGGGTGCGATTGAAAGCTCAGAAGGACGTACGTGCCGACGAACTGGCGGGGGGAGGGCGCAGTGGAATCGCCTCCGCCACAGGAGGTAGCACAGAAGAAGATCCCGATAACGAGAATTGACCGCACGCGAAGGGACAATTGTGCCGAGCCGGTGAGAGACGTCAATAGCATAAGTGAACCAGATCAAGACGGAGTCAAGAAGCGCGGTCTAACGCTCCTTTCGCAGGCACCGATTGGCAGGTCTATCCTTTCCGATATACGATCCTCCCCCCCACCACCGTCACCACCACCTTCGCCTGGTCAATGCTCGCCGGCGGCACCCGGGTGATGTCCCGATCGAGCACGACGAGATCGGCGCGGAAGCCTGGCTTGAGCACCCCGCGGGTCCCGTCGGCGAAGACGGCGTACCCGTTGGCCGCGGTGTAGGCCCGGAGCGCCTCCTCCACTGAGATCTTCTGCTCCGGCACCCAGCCCTCGGGGTACTTCCCGTCGAGGGTCTGCCGGGTCACCGCCGCCTTGATGCCGGCGAGCGGGTCGAGCGGGGCCACGGTCCAGTCGGAGCCGAAGGCGAGCCGCGCCCCGCTGTCGAGCAGGCTCCGAAATGCATAAGTACCCTTGATGAGCTCGGGCCCGATCCGCTTCGCGGCCCAGCGGCCGTCATCGGCCTCGTGATAGGGCTGCATCGAGGGGATCACGCCCAGCGCGGCGAAACGCGGAATGTCGGCCGCGCGGAGGTGCTGGGCGTGCTCGATCCGGAAGCGGCGGTCGCGCGGCCCGTGCGCCTTGGCGACGCTGTCGTAGATGTCGAGCAGCAGAGCGTTGGCGCGGTCGCCGATTGCGTGCACCGCCACCTGGAGCCCCGCGGAATCGGCCGCGCCGATCCAGCGGCGGAGGGAGTCCTCCGAGGTGACGAAAAGCCCGCGGGTGCCGGGCGCGTCGCGGTACGGCGCAAACATCAGCGCCGTGGTCGAGCCGAGCGAGCCGTCCACGAATCCCTTGACCCCCGCGGTCCGGATCCATTCGTCGCCCGGGCCGCGGGCCTTGAGCGAATCGGCCATCGAGCGCCAGGCGGCGAGAGGGATGTAGTTGGAGACCCGGAGCGTGAGCGTCCCTCGGGCGCGCGCCCACTCGAGCGCCGCGATGTCGGCCCAGGAGGTGCTCACGCTGGAGACACCCACCACGCCGAGCGAGGCGGCGTGCCGCATCGCCCGGGCGAGAGCGGAATCGCGCCGGGAGAGGGGCGGATCGGGGATCACACTGTAGACCGGGTTCATCGCCTCGTCCTTGAGCACACCGGTAAGGTCGCCGTCCTTGCGGCGGACGATGGTCCCGCCGGGGATCTCCTTCGCCCGTCGGTCGAGCTTC
>DASYRI010000081.1:0-5836 GCA_036004545.1 Gemmatimonadales bacterium | reverse complement strand
GATCCCAAAACGTTCGGCGGCAAGGCGATGACCTACTACGGCCGCTGGACCTACAAGTACGAGCAGGGGATGAAGCACCGGGCCGCCGGCGTGCTCATCGTCCACGAGACCGGACCGGCGGGCTATCCCTTCGCGGTGGTGCAGGGCAAGACCGGCGAGCAGTTCGATCTGGTCACCGCCGACAGCAACCGTACCCGCTCCGCCATCGAGGGCTGGATCACCCTCGATCAGGCACAATCACTCTTCGCGCTGGCGGGGCGGAGCTTCGACTCGCTCAAGGCGCGCGCCGCCATGCGGGAGTTCGCTCCCGTGCCGCTCGGCGTCACCGCGACGATGACGATCCATAACGCGCTGCGCACCGTGGATTCCCGCAACGTGGTGGCCAGGCTCGAGGGGAGCGATCCGGCGCTCCAGGACCAGTACGTGGTCTACACCGCGCACTGGGATCACTTCGGGATCGGCGCGAAGCTCAACGGCGACTCGATCTACAACGGCGCCCTCGACAACGCGAGCGGGACGGCGGGGCTCCTCGCCCTGGCGAAGGCGTTCGCCGCCATGAAGCCGCCGCCCGAACGCTCGATCCTCTTCCTCGCCGTCACCGCGGAGGAGCAGGGCCTTCTCGGCTCACAGTACTACGCCGCCAATCCGATCTATCCGCTGGCGAAGACGCTGGCCGAGATCAACATGGACGGGCTCAACGTCGGCGGGCCGACCAGGGATCTGACCGTGGTGGGGTACGGCGCCTCCGAGCTGGACGACTACGCCAGGGCGGCCGCCGCCGAGCAGGGCCGGGTGCTGCGCCCCGATCCGGAGTCCGAGAAGGGCTTCTACTACCGCTCCGATCACTTCAACTTCGCCAAGCAGGGCGTGCCGGCGTTCGACCCCAACGAGGGCACCGACTATATCGGCAAGCCGGCGGGATGGGGGATGCAGAAGCGGGCCGAGTACACCGCCAACGACTACCACAAGCCGTCGGACGAGATCAAGCCGGACTGGGACCTGCGCGGGGCGGTGGAGGACCTGCGCCTCTTCCTGACGATGGGTTACCGGGTGGCGCGGGCGGCGAAATATCCCGAGTGGCGGGCGGGCAACGAGTTCCGCGCCATCCGGGAGGCGCAGCTCAGGCGGTGACCTCCACCATCGCCTTCACCGCCGCCCCGTTGATCAGGATCCGGATGTTGTTGCTCTCGGGATCTATTGGGAGCATGAAGAAAAACGGGGTGATCGGCGGGAAGCGGTTCATCAGGCCCACGACTTCCTCGCCGTCCTCGAAGAGGACCCGCACCCGCCGCGCCCCCATCAGCCGGGAGTCGCCGGCCCGGGGCTCCTTCGACTCGTGGCGGGTGGACTCGCCGGTGAAGGACTTGACGAAGAAGATCGCCTTGACGTCGGCCAGGGGGATCTCGATCACCTCCCCGGCCTCGCTCCGCAGGTGGCACGCCGGATGCTTGATGTCCACGTCCAGGCTGGTCCCCTTTTCGATGGTCCCGTCGGTCCGGTGGGCCACGATGAGCGTGCCCTGCATCTTCCCTCCTACTCGATGTCGTCGAGCGACGTGGGCCAGTCCTTCTTGAGCAAACGCGACAGCGCGCGGTCCGCCAGCAGCCGTCCGCCGGTCTGGCAGCGGGCGCAGTAGTTGGTTTCGTTCTCGGCGTAGCGGATCCGCTGGATCGGGCTGCCGCACGCCGGGCAGGGCAGCCCGAAGCGGCCATGGGCGGCCATGCCCTCGCGGAACGCGGTCACC
This sequence comes from Gemmatimonadales bacterium, assembly GCA_036004545.1. Taxonomy (GTDB): domain Bacteria; phylum Gemmatimonadota; class Gemmatimonadetes; order Gemmatimonadales; family GWC2-71-9; genus JABFSM01. The sequence continues at coordinate 4,092 of DASYRI010000081.1, read as the reverse complement.
TTCTCGGGAAAGCCGTCGCCGGCCGCCCCGCGCAGCCGCTCGGTCCACGCCCTCAATGTATCCCGACAGGCCCGGTAAAGCCGCTCCACCAGGGCGTCGTCCAGCCGCGCGGAAAGCGCGAGAGGCGAGAGCCGTGCCGCGTGGAGGATTTCGTCCGAGTAGGCGTTGCCGATGCCGCTGAAGAGCCGCGGATCGGTGAGCGCCCGCTTGAGGGTGTGGTTCTCCGAGCGGAGCCGCGCCGCGAACGCGTCGAGCCCCGCCTCCAGCACCTCGAGGCCGCCGCGGTCGAGCTCGCGGAGCGCCGCCTCGCCCTGGACCAGATGGATCGCCGCGCGCCGCGTGGTGCCCGCCTCGGTGAGCAGGAGCGTGCCGTCGGGGAAATCGAAGCCGGCCAGGGTGACGCGTCCCGGGCCCTTCGCCCCGCGCGCGAGCCAGCGTAACCGGCCGGAGATCATCAGGTGAATGACGAGGAAGAGCTCCTCGCCCAGGTCGAGCACGATCCGCTTGCCGAGCCGGCGGAGCCCGTGAACGGTCCGGCCTTCCGCCGTGGAGACCGGCGGGTCCACGGTGCGGAGGATGAACGGATTCCGGAGTACCACGCGCTCGAGCGGGCGGCCGAGCACCCGGCGCTCCAGCGCCTCGAGGTACACCGTGATGTCGGGGAGCTCGGGCAATGCGGTGACCGCTGCCCGGTCAGCGCCGGCCGGAGAGCGCGGAGCGGATCGGGCGGCCCACCCTGCTAGTTCCGGAGTCCCGCGAGCCGCGCCATGAGCAGCGCGGCGCGCGCCGTCTGCATCTCGAGCGACGGCAGGTGCACGAACTCCTCCGGCGAGTGGGCCCCGCCGCCCATGGCCCCCAGGCCGTCAATGCCGGGGATGAACGGGGCGACGAAGGAGAGATCGCCGGCTCCGCGCCGGGCGGCATCGAGCGCCCGGACCGCGGGATAGCCGAGGGCCCGGCTCACCGTGTCGTACTGGGCCAGGACCGCTTCGCCCAGGGCGGTGAGCGGCATCGCCGGGTAGCTGTCCTCGAAGACGATCTCGGCGGTGGTGCCGGGGAGGCCCTTCGCGACGATGGCGCGCATCCGGCTCCGGGTCCTTTCCTTCTGCTCCTCGGTGCTGAAGCGGAGGTCGCCGCGGACCACGGCTGTCGGGGCGATGATGTTGGTCTTCCCCGCCACCTGGTAGGCGTACCCCGAGGTGTCGGCGGTGAGCTCGGCGCCCCCGGCGATGATCCCCGGGTTGTAGGTGAGCCCCGGCTCGCGCGGGATGGAGTCGCGGAACGCGGTGAGGATCCGCGCGGCCTCGTAGATCGCCCCATACCCCGCGCCCCCGAACATCCCGGCCGAGTGGGCCTGGCGGGCGGTGACCTTGAGCGTCCAGCCGCTCGCCCCGCGCCGGGTGATGCTGGCGAACTCCCGGCTTCCGCCCTCGAACGACAGGGCGACGTCGCTCCGCTTCGCCGCCGCGATGAGGTCGCGCCGGGAAATTTCGAGGGGATGGCCCGCCGCCTCCTCGTCGCCGGTCAGGACGACGGTGACGTCCATCGCATCGAGCTGGCCCGTCGCGGCGAGCGCCTTGAGGGCGTAGAGGAGGATGACGTCACCCCCCTTCATGTCTGCCGAACCCGCTCCCCGCGCGATCGAGTCGGCGCGGACGAACCTCTGCCCATCGCCCTCGAACACGGTGTCGAGATGCCCGATCAGCAGGAGCCGGCTGCCGCTCTTCCCCCGCTTCCTGGCCGGCCGCTCGGCCACTAGGTGCCCACCCCGGCGTATCTCGGCGGGCATCTCAATCCATTTCGTGGTAAAGCCGAGGCCGTCGAGCTCGGCAGCGAAGAGGGCGCCCGCGGCGCGCACGCCCGCCATGTTGAGGGTGCCGCTCGGCTGGTTCACCAGCCGCTCGAGGACGCCGATCTGCTCCTCCGTGTGCGCGGCGATCCAGTCGCGGAGCCGGGCCTCGGCGCGGGTGAGCGGCGGGGAGGGGGAGGGGGAGGGGGAGGGGGCCTGGCTGGTAAGCGGAGCAGCGGTAATGGAGAACAGGAGGGCGCAGGCGGCGCCGATGCCTGAGGATGGAGGGCGCATGGCGGGAATGTAGCGCGGGGTCGGGGCCTCCGCCTACGTTCCCTGGTCATGGCGTACCCCCTCCTGGAGCTGGGCGGCAGCGGCCCGACGATTCATCTCGCACCGGCCAACGGCTTCCCCCCCGCGACCTACCTGCCCGCGCTCGAGCCGGTGCTGGCCGGCCACCGGTTGGTATGCCTCCCGCCCCGCGCCATGTGGGCCGACGCGGGGCAGCCGCCGGATGCGCCCGGCACCTGGATCTCCCTGGCCGAAGATCTGCTCGAGGGGATGCGGCGCCACGATCTGCCGGCGGTGATCGGAATCGGACACTCGTTCGGCGCGGTCGTCACGATGATCGCGGCGGTTCGGGAACCGGCGCGTTTCCGGGCACTCGCGCTCCTCGATCCCACGATGCTGCCGCCCGCCATGATGGAGGAGTTCCGCGCGCAGCGGAGACTGGGGCAGATCGCATTCCGGCCCCTGGTGCAGGGGGCCCGGAAGCGGCGCGACCGGTTCGAAAGCTCCGGAGAAGCGTTCGACTACTGGCGCACCAAGCCGCTCTTCCGCGATTGGGCCGACGACGAGGTCTGGCGCTACGCGAAGGCGATGCTGGTGCCCGCCGACGACGGGAACGGCTTCACGCTCGGCTGGTCAGCCGCCTGGGAGGCGCACTACTACGAATCGTTCTACACCGACAGCTGGGAGGAAGTGGGCCGGCTCGACCCCGCGCTCCCGGTGCTGGTGGTGGGCGGGGCGGCATCGGACACCTTCCTCCCCGCTTCCGCCGCGCTCTTCCGCGCCAAGCTTCGCACGGCGACCCACGTCACCATCCCCGGACGGGGGCACCTCTTCCCCCAGTCGGCGCCGGCGGAGACCGGTCGGGTTCTGGCGAGCTGGGTTGAGGGACTCGAGCTCGCGCGTTCCGCCGCTCTGCCGGGCTAGCGCGGTTCCAACGTGATTGCCCGCAGGTTGGAACGGCACTAGCCGGCCGGCTCCTGTATCCGGAAGATCTGGGCCCCGATCACCCCGCCGGCGAGCGGCCCCACGAGATAGAGCCAGAGGTGGCCAAAGTCGCCGCTCCCCCGCAGCACATTCACCACGATCGTGCCGGTGGCGACCGCGGGATTATAGGCGCCCCCCGAGATCGGTCCCCCCGCCCAGGCGGCGATCACGATGGTGAAACCGATCGCGAGCCCGTAGAACGAATTCCCCTGGGTGCCCTTGGACGTCGCCGCGTTGAGCACCACCAGCGCGAGCAGGCTGGTGTACAGTGCCTCGACCAGGAGGACGGTCATCGCGCCGGCTCCGGCGGCCGGCGCCGGGGCGAAGGTGCGATCGCTCACGACGCAGGCGAGGAGCGCGCCCGCGGCAGCGCCGGCCAGCTGGGCCACGATGTAGGGGAGCAGGTCCCCGCGGGCGAGCTTGCCGCGGAGGCAGAGCGCCAGCGACACGGCGGGGTTGTAGTGGGCCCCCGAGATGTGGCCGCCCATGTAGACCACGACCATGAGCGCTCCGCCGATCACCAGCGGCGCCATCGCCTCGTCGCGTGAGGCGATGAGCGCGATGGTCATGACGAAGAAGAGGGTGCCGACGAACTCGGTCAGGTACTTGCGCATGAGCGGGCCTTGGAAAGGGGCTATCGGCTGGCGGCTATCGGCTATCGGTCATTTCTCCAGCTCCCTGAGCCAGATATTCCGGTATCGCACCGGGTGCGCGTGGTCCTGGAGCGAGAGCGGCAGCCGGTCGGCATGCGCCTCGTACGGCGGGCGGGACTGATGCCCCGTCGGGCCGGTGAGGGACACGTCGTCCTGGACCAGCACGCCGTTGTAGAAGAGAGTGACTCGCGCCGGCCGCACCAGCTTCCCGGCGGCGTCGAACCGGGGCCGGTGGAAGACGATGTCGTAGCTCTGCCATTGGCCCGGCGGGCGGCTCGGGTTGACCAGTGGCGGATACTGGCCGTACACCGCGCCGGCCTGGCCGTCGGGGTAGGTGACGTTCCCGTACGAGTCCAGCACCTGCACCTCGTAGCG
>DASYRI010000080.1:0-14478 GCA_036004545.1 Gemmatimonadales bacterium | reverse complement strand
CTCCCCCTATGGCGAACCCCCAGTACGTCTTCACGATGCAGAATCTCCGCAAGGTCGTCCCGCCCGGCCGGGAAATCCTGAAGGGGATCTACCTCGCGTTTTTTCCCGGTGCCAAGATCGGCGTCCTCGGCGCCAACGGCGCGGGCAAGAGCACGCTCCTCGGGATCATGGCCGGCGTGGACAAGGAGTTTCAGGGCGACGCGCGGCCCGCGGAGGGGATCCGGACAGGCTACCTGCCCCAGGAGCCGGCGCTCGATCCGGCCAAGGACGTCCGGGGCAACGTCCTGGAAGCGGTCCGCGCCCAGCGGGCGCTGCTGAGCGACTTCGAGACCCTGAGCGCGCGCTTCGCCGAGCCGATGCCGGACGAGGAGATGAACCGGCTGCTGCTGCGACAGGGCGCGCTGCAGGAGCAGATCGAGGCGCAGGGCCTCTGGGAGCTCGACCGCACCATTGACATCGCGATGGACGCACTCCGCCTGCCCCCCGCCGACTCCGACGTCTCCACGCTCTCCGGCGGCGAGCGGCGCCGGGTGGCGCTCTGCCGGGTGCTGCTCGAGCAGCCCGACCTGCTGCTCCTCGACGAGCCGACCAATCATCTCGACGCCGAATCGGTGGCCTGGCTGGAGCGCCACCTGCGGGATTTCCCGGGCACCATCGTCGCCGTCACCCACGACCGCTATTTCCTCGACAACGTCGCCGGGTGGATCCTCGAGCTCGACCGGGGCGAGGGCGTCCCCTGGAAGGGGAACTACTCCTCGTGGCTTTCCCAGAAGCAGCAGCGGCTCGCGCTCGAGGAGAAGCAGGTCTCGGCGCGGCAGCGGACCCTGGAGCGGGAGCTGGAGTGGATCCGGATGGCGCCCCGCGCGCGGCACGCGAAGCAGAAGGCCCGGGTGACCGCGTTCGAGCAGCTCCGCGACGAGGCGGAGCGGCAGCAGGAAGGGACCGCGGAAATCCTGATCCCGGTGCCGGCGCGGCTGGGCGACGACGTGGTGATCGCGAAGGATCTCGCCAAGGGCTACGGCGACCGGCTGCTGTTCGAGAACCTCGGCTTCGCGCTGCCGCGCGGCGGGATCGTCGGAGTCATCGGCCCCAACGGCGCCGGCAAGACCACGCTCTTCCGGCTGATCACCGGCCGGGAGAAGCCCGACGCCGGGGCGCTCACCGTGGGGGCCACGGTCGAGATCGCCTACGTGGACCAGACCCGCGACGCGCTCGACGCCGGCAAGACGGTGTACGAGGAGATCTCCGGCGGCCAGGACCAGCTCCAGTTCGGCCGGCGCAGCGTCAACGCGCGGGCGTACTGCGCCGGGTTCAACTTCCGCGGCGCCGACCAGCAGAAGCGGGTGGGGACGCTCTCCGGCGGGGAACGGAACCGGGTGCACCTGGCCAAGCTGCTCAAGAGCGGGGGCAACCTGCTGCTGCTCGACGAGCCGACCAACGACCTCGACGTGGATACGCTCCGCGCGCTGGAGGAGGCGCTGGTCTCCTTCGCGGGGTGCGCGGTGGTCATCAGCCACGACCGCTGGTTCCTGGACCGGATCGCCACCCACATCCTGGCGTTCGAGGGGGACAGCGAGGCGTACTGGTTCGAGGGCAACTATCAGGAGTACGCGGCGGACTACCATCGCCGCAAGGGTGTGGCGGTGGACCAGCCGCACCGACTGCGATACAAGAAGCTCGTCCACTAGGAGCCTCTGCCATGCCGCTCCGCAGGGCGAAGGTGTCCGTGCTCCCGCCGCGCCTCGAAGGGCTCGCGGCGCTGGTGACCAACCTCTCCTGGAGCTGGAACCGCGAGGCCCGGGCGCTGCTCCGCTCCATTGACCCGCCGCTCTGGCGCCACGTCCGCCAGAACCCGATCGAGCTGCTCCGGGAGGTGGCGCCGACCCGACTGGAGCACCTGGCGCGCGAGTCCGCCTTCCTCCGGCAGTACGACCAGGTGATGGAATGGATGGCGTCCGACCGCCAGCACGAGCGCACCTGGTTCGCCCGACGCCACCCCGTGCTGCTGGAGCGGCCGGTGGCCTACTTCTGCGCCGAATTCGGGCTCCACAACTCGGTGCCGATCTACAGCGGCGGCCTGGGCGTGCTGGCCGGCGACCACTGCAAGAGCGCCTCCGACCTGGGTCTCCCGCTGGTGGGAGTCGGTTTGAGTTACATGAAAGGGTACTTCGACCAGCGGCTGCGCAGCGACGGCTGGCAGGAGGACAGCGACGACCAGGTGGACCCCGCGCTCACCCCGCTGGTGGAGCTCCGCGGGCCCAAGGGCGAGGCGTGGATCGCGGTGGTCAACACCTTCGGCCGGGCGGTCCACGTGCGGGTGTGGACCATGGGGGTCGGCCGGATCCCGATCTACCTCCTCGACACCAACCTGGAGGAGAACGATCCCGAGGACCGGACCATGCTCAACAAGCTCTACGGAGGCGGGCCCGACCTCCGGCTCCGCCAGGAGTGGCTGCTGGGCGTGGGAGGGGTGCGGGTGCTCCGCGCGGTGGGCCAGCACCCCGGTGTCTGGCACGCCAACGAGGGCCACGCCGCTTTCATGCTCCTGGAACGGACTCGCGCGCTGGTCGCCGCCGGCGCGACCTGGGCCGAGGCCGTGGCGGAAGTACGCCGGACCAGCGTCTTCACCACCCACACCCCGGTCCCCGCCGGCCACGACGCCTTCGACGCCGAGCAGATCGCGCAGTGCACCGGGCCGATCTGGGAGGAGATGGGCATCAGCCGCGAGGCGATGCTGGCGCTGGGCCACCATCCCGGGCATGAGGACGGATTTCACATGTCGGTGCTCGCGCTCCGCCTGGCCGGCCGGGTCAACGGCGTGTCCAAGCGCCACGGTCACGTATCCCGGAAGCTCTGGCACGCGCTCTGGCCGGGCCGGTCGGCGGACTCGGTGCCGATCGGCGTGGTCACCAACGGGGTGCACCTCGCGACCTGGATGGCCAACCCGGTGATGGAGCTGCTCGACCGCTTCCTGGGCCCCGACTGGGGCGCCCGGCTCGACGAGCCGGCGCTGTGGGAGCAGCTCCGGCGCCTCGATCCGGCGGCGCTCTGGGCGGTGCACGTGGAGCTCAAGGGTACGCTCATGGGGTTCATCCGCGAGGAAGCCCGCCGCCGGTTCGCGACCGAGTGGAAGGAGGCCATCCAGCTGGTTGCCGCGGGCACCCTGCTGCACCCGACCGCGCTCACCATCGGCTTCGCGCGCCGGTTCGCCACCTACAAACGGGCGGCGCTCCTCTTCCGCGACGCGCCCCGGCTGCAGCGGCTCCTCTGCGACAAGCGGCGGCCGGTCCAGATCATCTTCGCCGGCAAGGCCCATCCGGCCGACAAGCCGGGCAAGGAGACTCTCCAGCAGGTGTACCGCTGGACCCACGATCCGTTCTTTCAGGGGCGGGTCGCCTTCCTGGAGGACTGGGACACCTACCTCGCCGAGTCGCTGGTGTCGGGAGTGGATCTGTGGCTCAATCTCCCGCGGGTGCCGCTGGAGGCGAGCGGAACCAGCGGGATGAAGGCCGGGCTCAACGGCGTGCCGCAGGTCGGCACGATTGACGGGTGGTGGGAGGAGGCCTACGATGGGAGCAACGGCTGGGCGATCCCGCTCCCCCCGCCCGACCTGCACGACGCCGAGGAGCAGGACGCGCACGACGCGGAGCATCTCTACCGGCTGCTCGAGGACGAGATCGTCCCTCTGTACTATTCGCGCGATGGGCGCGATGTTCCGGTAGGCTGGGCCGACCGGATGCGAAACGCGCTCCGGGTCGCCGGCCTCCGCTTCACCGCCCGGCGCATGGTGATGGAATACACCGAGAAGTACTACGTCCCCGCCATCCGTGGCGATCCCTTCAGTGACGATCCGCCCGATGCCTGATCCGGTGGCCGAGCGGCGCTCGCCCGAGCGGGCCCGGCACCCGCGCTCCGCGCTGCACACCGCGCAGGGCGAGCCGGTGACCGTCGTTCACCTCGCCGCGGAGTATTACCCCTACGCGCGAAGCGGCGGGCTCGCCGAGGCGGTAGCCAACCTGGCCCGCCACCAGTCGGCCGAGGGGATGCGGAGCCTCGCCGTGCTGCCGCTCCACCGCTCCGCCCGGGAGGCGGCGGGGCCGCTGGTGGCCCTGGGCGCGCCGCTCGAAGTGCGCCGCAACGGGGAGCGGGGGGCCGAGCGGGCGCGGCTGCTCTGGCGGCGGGACAGCCCCCCCGGCACCCAGATCTGCTTCATCGAGCACGACGGGTATTTCGACCGGGAGCGGATCTACGGCGACGCGCACGGCGATTATCCCGACAACCTCGAGCGCTACGCGTTCTTCAGTCTCGCCGCGCTCGAGGCGCTGCCCCGCCTGGTCCCGGGCCCGCTGCTGCTCCACGCCCACGACTGGCACGCGTCGCTCGGCCTGGTGTATCTGCGGTCCCGGTACGCCAGCGATCCGCGCTACAGCGGCATCGCGACGGTGCTCTCGGTCCACAACGCGGGCTACCAGGGCCATTATCCTCCCCAGGCGATGGTGGAGCTGGGGCTGCCGTGGGAGCTCTTCGACTGGCGGTGCCTGGAGTGGTACGGGAAGGTGAACGTGCTCAAGGGCGGGCTGGCCTTCGCCGACCAGGTCGTCACGGTGAGCCCGAACCACGCCCGCGAGCTGCGCACTCCGGGCGGCGGGTTCGGCCTGCAGGAGACGTTCATCTGGCTCGGGCCCCGCTTCTCGGGGATCCTCAACGGGATTGACCGCCAGACGTGGGACCCCGGCAGCGACGGCCAGATCCCCGCCACGTTCACCAGCGCGGATCCGGCGGGGAAGGCGGTCTGCAAGCGGGAGGTGCAGCGCCGCTTCGGGCTCCGGGAAGATCCCCGGGTGCCGCTCTTCTCGATGGCGGCGCGGCTGGTGACCCAGAAGGGCCTCGACCTGATGCTGGCGAGCCCGGCCCTCCTCGGGCTCGATGCGCAGTTCGTCTTCATCGGCGCGGGCGAGGCGCGGTTCGAGCAGGGGTTGCATGCCCTCGCGGCGCGGCACCCCGACCGGATCGCGGTGGACACCAACTTCACCGACCAGCTGGAGCACCTGCTCATGGCGGGCGCGGATTTCCTGCTGATGCCGTGCCAGTACGAGCCGTGCGGGCTCACCCAGATGCGCTCCCAGAACTACGGCGCGATCCCGGTGGTCCGCCGGGTGGGCGGGCTCGCCGACACGGTGGAGGACGGCGTCACCGGCTTCGTCTTCGAGCCGTATCATGCCGACCCGCTGCTGGGCGCGGTCCTCCGCGGGCTCGACTGCTACGGGTCACCGCCGGAATGGGACCGGATGCGCCGGAACGCGATGCAGCGCGATTTCGGCTGGGAGCGCTCGGTGGAGCGCTATCTCGACGTCTATCGCCGGGCGCTGGTCCGGGCCTCGCCCCCCGCGCCCGCTCCCGAGCCGGCGGCCCCCAGGAGCCGCCGGACCCGGGTCCGGGCCGGCTGAGCGCCACCATGGATTTCGTGCTCGCGCTGCACAGCCATCTCCCCTACGTCCTCAACCACGGCCGCTGGCCGCACGGGAGCGATTGGCTCTGCGAGGCGGCGGTGGACACCTACCTCCCGCTGCTCGAGGCGCTCGACGCGCTCGCCGCGGCGGAGACGGCGGCGCCGGTCACCGTCGGGGTCACCCCGGTCCTGGCGAACCAGCTGGCCCATCCCGCGTTCCGGGTCGAGCTCGCCGCGTTCTTCACCCAGCGGCTGGGCGCCTGCGACGAGGCGGAGGAAAGCTTCGCCGCCGGCGGCGAGGAGCGGCTGGTCCCGCTGGTGCGGTACTGGCGCGAGCGCTACCTCCGGCTCCGGCGGCTCTTCGAGCGGCTGGACGGCGACCTGATCGGCGCGCTCGCGCGGCACGCCGACCGGGGACAGATCGAGCTCCTCTGCTCCGCGGCGACCCACGGATTCCTGCCGCTGCTCGCGCGGGAGGAGAGCATCGCGCTCCAGCTCGCGGTGGGCCGCGCCGAGCACCAGCGGCTCTTCGGCCGCCTTCCCGACGGCTGCTGGGTGCCGGAGTGCGCCTACCGCCCCCGGGGCGACTGGCAGCCGGACCCGGCGGCGCCGTCGGTGCCCGGCCGGCCCGGCATCGAGGAGCACCTCGGCGCGCAGGGGTACCGGTTCTTCTTCGTGGACGCGCACCTCGCGGATGCGGGCCGCGGGTTAGGGCTCTACCGGGAGACCGGGCGTCCCGACGGGGTGCCGATGATCGACGAGGATCCGATCGTCGGCCCGGGGCGCCGGTCGCCCTACCGGACCTATCAGGTCTCGCCCCGCGCCGGGAGCCCGCCGGTGGTGGCGTTCGTGCGCGATCCCGCCTCCACCCGGCAGGTGTGGAGCCGGCACGGCGGCTTCCCCGGCGACGGGGCCTACCTCGAGTTTCACAAGATCCGCTATCCCGGCGGGCTCAAGTTCTGGCGGGTGACCGACGCGCGGGCCGACCTCGGCGCGAAGGAGCCCTACGAGCCCAACACGGCGCGGGCCCGGGCCTGGGCCCACGCGGGGCACCTGGAGTGGCTGCTCCGGGAGACGGGCGGCGCCCCGCCGGCGCCCGACGCCGCGGTGACCGTCGCCCCCTTCGACACCGAGCTCTTCGGCCACTGGTGGTTCGAGGGGGTGGACTTCATCGCCGATCTCTACCGGCGGCTCGCCCGGCGCGCCGGGGTCACCGCCCGGACGGCCTCGGACCACCTGGCGGCCCATCCGAGCGACGCCGCCATCGCGCTCGGGGCCGGTTCCTGGGGCGCCAACGGCGATTTCAGCATGTGGCTCAACGACCAGACCCGATGGACCTGGCACGCGCTCTGGCGGCTGGAGGAGAGGTTCTGGTCGCTGGCGCCGGCGGCGGCCGGTGAAGCGGGGTGCGAGGCGGTGCTGGCCCAGGCGGCCCGCGAGCTGCTTCTGCTCCAGTCGTCCGACTGGCAGTTCATCATCTCGACCGGCGCGGCGGGCGATTACGCCACCCGCCGCTTCCGGGAGCACGCCGCGGACCTGGGCTCGCTCCTCGACACCCTCGAGCCCCGGAGCCGCGGCTCGCTCCCCGCCGCGCAGGCGCGCGCCGAGGCCCTCCGCCGCCGCGACGACGTCTTCCCCGGGATCCTGCCCGTGCTCGCCACGGTGCTGCACGGCGAGGCCGCCGCCCTGCCGAGATGACCCACGGTCAGGGTTCGCCCACCAGGCGTTCCGTCGTCATCCACGCCCATTTCTACCAGCCGCCCCGGGAGGAGCCGTGGCTCGAGCTGGTGGAGCGGGAGCCGAGCGCCGCGCCGGATCACGACTGGAACCAGCGAATCGAGCGGGAGTGTTACCGCTCGGTGGTCGCGGCCCGGATCACCGCCGCCGACGGCCGCATCGCGAGGATCGTGAACACCCTGGAGCAGGTCAGCTTCAATGTCGGACCCACCCTGGTGGAGTGGCTGGAGCGCGAAGCGCCCGACACCTGGCGGGCGATGCTGGCCGCGGACCGGGTGAGCGCGCTCCGCCAGGGCGGGCACGGCAACGCGCTCGCGATGCCGTACCATCACGTGATCCTGCCGCTCGCCTCCCGCCGCGACAAGCAGACCGAGGTCCGCTGGGGCATCGCGGATTTCCGCCGCCGCTTCGGCCGCGAGCCGGAGGGGATGTGGCTCCCCGAAACGGCGGTGGACGCCGAGACCCTCGACGTGCTGGCGGCCGAAGGCATCCGGTTCACCATCCTGGCGCCCCACCAGGTGGAGGAGCCGCCGCCGGCGGGGCGCCCGGGCGTGTACACGACCCCGGGCGGGCGGACCATCGCGCTCTGCCTCTACGACGGCCCGCTGTCCCACGACGTCGCCTTCGGGCCGCTCATCGGGGACGGCGCGCGATGGGCCCGGACGATGCTGGAGCGGCCGCTGGCCGGGGACGGCCCCGGGCTCGTCGCCGTCGCCACCGACGGGGAGACCTACGGCCACCACCACCGCTTCGGGGAGATGGCCCTGGCGGCGGCGCTCGAGGCGCTGACCCGCGAGCCCGAGGTTGTGGTGGAGAACTTCGCCGCGTTCCTCGCCCGGCACCCCGCCACCCACCCGGTCGAGCTGGTGCCGAACACGTCGTGGAGCTGTGCCCACGGCATCGAGCGCTGGCGGGCCGACTGCGGCTGCCGGACCAGGCCGGAGACCAATCAGAAGTGGCGCGCGCCGCTCCGGGCGGCGCTGGACGAGCTCGCGGCGGGGCTCGACGCCCGCTTCGAGGCCGAGGCGAAGCAGTTCTTCCCCGACCCGTGGGCCGCCCGGGAGGCGTACCCGGCGATCGGGCGCCCCTCCCACCTGCCGGTGCGGGCCCGCGAGCTGCTCGAGATGGAGCGCAACGCGCTCCGCATGTTCACCTCATGCGGCTGGTTCTTCGACGACATCGGCGGGCTCGAGACCATCGTCTGCCTCCGCTACGCCGCCCGGGCGATCGAGCTCGCGGGGGACGCGGGCCCGGCGCTCGAAGCGGCGCTCCGCGCGCGGCTGGCGCAGGCGGTGAGCAACGACCCCGGCGTCGGCACCGGGCGGGACGAGTACGACCGGTCGGCGCGTCCGGCGCATCCCGGCCAGGTGCGGGCCGCCGCGGGTTATGCGGCGCTGCTGGCGCTGGCGCCGAAGCGGCTGCGCAGCCTGGTCGGCGCGTACCTGGTGGGGTCGCCGCCGGACGGCCGGCTCCAGGTGCAGCACCGGCGGACCGGGCGGCAGTGGGTCATCCGCGCCGAATTGCGCCGGCCGGATCCGATTTCGGTGGTCGTGGATCTCGAGATCGAGGGTGAGGCCCCGCGCCACCTCGTCTCCCGGCCTGATCTCCCCGAACACGAGCGGGACGAGGTCCGCCATGTGCTCCGGGCCGAGCTCCGCCGCGAGGTGCTGAGCGACCTGGACCTGCGGGAGATCGCGGAGGGACGGCGCCGCTACGACCGGGCGGTCGCGTTCGCGCTGGTCCGCCAGCTCCCCTCGGATCCGGAGGCCGCCGATGAGGTGGACGCCGGGCGGCTGGCCCATGCGCTCGACCTGCTGGCGCTCGAGGAGCTGCCGGTGCCGTTCGACGCCCAGACCCGATTCTACCGGCTCCTCGCCAACCGATCGCGGCGGGACCTGGCCGCGCTCGAGGCGCTGGCGCCCCGGTTCGGCTTCGCGGCGGCCACCCCGGCCGCGGGGCGAGCGTGACGGCGCCGATCCGCTTCGCCTTCGGGCTCCATCTGCACCAGCCGGTGGGCAACTTCGATCACGTCTTCGAGCAGCACCTCGAGGACGTCTATCGCCCCCTGCTGCGCCAGGTGATCGGCGGGGGCCTCGCCCCGGCGACCCTGCACCTCTCCGGCCCCCTGCTCGATTGGCTCCTGGCGCACGACGCGCCCTACCTCGACGAGCTGGCCCGGATGGTGAGCGACGGGAAGGTGGAGCTTCTGCTCGGGGGTTATGACGAGCCGATCCTCGCCGTGCTCCCGCGGGAGGACCGGCTGGAGCAGATCGGCCGGATGCGCGACGCGCTCCGGAGCCGATTCGGCGTGGACACCGGCGGGCTCTGGCTCACCGAACGGGTCTGGGAGCCCGATCTCGCCGGCGACCTGCACGATGCCGGCGTCCGCTACGCGCTGGTGGACGACCGGCACTTCCTGGTCGCGGGGTTCGACCGGGCAGAGCTGCATCGCCCCTGGCGCACCGAGCACGGCGGACGGAGCCTCGCCCTCTTCCCGATCGACGAGACGCTTCGCTACCTGGTGCCGTTCCGCCCGCCGTCCGAGTTCGCCGAGTACCTGGGCCGGCTCCGCGACCAGGGCCAGCCGCTCGCCCTCCTGGCCGACGACGGGGAGAAGTTCGGCGGCTGGCCGGGGACCCGTGAGTGGGTGTACCAGCGGGGCTGGCTCCGCGATTTCCTTTCGACCCTGGAGCGGCTGCGCGAGGAACAGGTCGTGCGCCTGGTCACCTGCTCCGAAGCGCTGGCGGAGGTCGAGCCCGCCGGGCTGGCCTACCTGCCCAGCGCCTCCTACCGCGAGATGGAGGGCTGGGCGCTCCCGGAGCCGGCCGCGATCCGGCTCGCCGTGCTGGAGCGGGAGCTGGGGGAGGAGCGGCTCCGCGGCCCGGACGGGAGCCTGGTGCGCGGCTCTCACTGGCGGCACTTCTTCGTGAAGTACCCGGAATCGAATCGGATGCACAAGAAGATGCTGGCGCTCTCCGCGCTCTGCCGGGCGCGGGGCGAGCCGGCCGCGGCGCGGCGGGCCATCGGGCGGGCCCAGTGCAACGACGCCTACTGGCACGGGGTCTTCGGCGGCCTCTACCTCCCGCACCTCCGCGAAGCGGTGTGGCGAGAGCTCGCGCGGGCGGAGGCTGACCTCCGGCGGGGAGAGGAGCCGGCCTGGGAGGGGCTCGACCTCCATCTCGACGGCCACCCGGTGCTCTGGCTCCACTCGGCGGCCTGGTCGCTGGTGGTGAGTCCCGCGCGCGGCGGGGCGATCGAGGAGTGGACCGACCTCGCCGCGCTGGTCAACTACGCGGCGGTGCTGACCCGGAGGAGGGAGGCGTACCACGGAACGTCAACGGTCAACGGTCAACGGTCAACGGGGGAGCACGAGCCGCCCGGCGGAGCGCCGAGCATCCACGAGCTGGAGAAGGGACTGGAGCTCGAACAGCTGCCGCCGGTGGACCGGGAAACCCGCGCCATTCTGCAGGAGCGGGTCTACCCCGCCGGCACGACCGCCGAGGCGCTCGCGCGGGGCGACGCGGCCCCGCTTCGATCGTGGGCCGCCGAGCGCGCCCTGTGGGAGGTGCGGCCCCGCGCCGACGGGCTCGAGGTGGTCCTCCAACTCCCCGGACTCGAGAAGCACCTCATCATGCACCAGGGTGGGACGCTGGAGGTCCACCTCCGCTGGGAGCGCGCGCCGGAGTGGCCCGGGGACGCCCGGCTCACCACCGAGCTCTCGCTCTTCCGCCCGCTGGCGCTGGACGCGCCGGGCGCCGCCGAGTGGCGCTACCCGATCGAGACGGTCGCCAAATCCGAGAAGGGGTTCGACCGGACCCGGCAGGGCGAGTCGCTGACGCTGGCGTGGCCGGCCGCCGGCGGGGAGGCACGGTTCACGGCGCGGCCCTAGCAGCAGTGCGGCTCGCGCCTGCTTGCCGAGCGGCGGGCCGCGCGCGATCTTGCCCGCACCGCCAGCCGGAAACGCCCCCATGCCGACTCGCCGCCGCCCCGGACTCACCTTCGCCGCCGTCATCTGCCTCGCCGCCGCGCCGCCCGGGCAGGGACAGGCACAGCAGCGCCGGGCGCCCGCGCGGGACGAGCCGGCGCCCGGGCGTCCGGCCCTGGGCAAGGAGGCCACCTGGTCGCTCGCCGCAGTGGGCGACGCGATCGTCACCCGCCGGCTGGCCCAGTTCGACCAGGCCGGCGACCCACGCTTCCAGCAAATGGCGAAGCTGATCCGCGACGCGGACGCCGCCTTCGTCAACCTCGAGGGCAATCTCTTCCGGCTCAAGGAATTCCGGGGCTGGGCCGAGGTGGAGAACGGCGCCAGCTGGCTGCTCGGCCCTCCCCAGGGCGCCGCCGACCTCCAGGCGCTCGGCTTCGATCTCTTCAACCGCGCCAACAACCACACCACCGACTGGGGCGTCGCGGGGATGCGCGCCACCGATTCGCTCCTGGACGAGCTCCGGATCGCGCACTCCGGGACCGGCATGAACCTGGGCCAGGCGAGCCGCCCGGCGTACTTCGACACGCCGAAGGGCCGGCTCGCGCTGATCGGCCTCGCCACGTCGTTCACCCCGATGTCGCGCGCCGGGGCGGCGCGCGGCGAGGTCATGGGACGCCCCGGGCTCAACGCCCTGCGGGTTGATCGGCGCTACGAAGCGGACTCGGCGACCTTTTCGGCCCTGCGCCGGGCGGCCGAGCAGATGGGCGCGTCCCCTCCCCCGCCGGCGACGCCCGGAGCGCCGGTGCGGGTGTTCGGCGCGACGGTGACGCCCGGGGTCAGGACGCGGGTGGTCGAAACCGTGAACCCCGCCGACGAGGGGCGGATCCTCGGCGAAATCCGGAACGCGGCGAAGCTCGCCGATTTCGTGATCGTGAACAGCCACTCCCACGAACCGTCCAACGACGCCCTCATCCCACCCCAGTGGCTGGTGGAGTTCGTCCACAAGTGCCTCGACGCGGGCGCCACGACCTATGTGGTGCACGGCCCCCACCAGCTCCGCGGCATCGAGATCTACCGCGGCCGGCCGATTTTCTACAGCCTGGGAAACTTCGTCTTCCAGAACGAGACGACCGATCCGATTCCGGCGGACGGCTACGAGCAGCTCGGCCTGGGGGACACGGCGCTCGCCGGGGACCACGCCGACGCCCGGTTCCGTCTCGGGACGATCGGTTTCCCCTCGAGTCCGGTCTGGTACGAGAGCGTCATCGCGCTGCCGACCTTCAAGGGGACCCGGCTGGTGGAGCTCAAGCTCTACCCGATTGACCTGGGCCAGAAGGCGCCCCGCTCCCAGCGCGGCACGCCGCGGCTCGCGGACGACAGCGCCGGCCGGCGCATCATCGAGCGGCTGGCCCGGCTCTCCGCGCCCTTCGGAACGACGATCGTCTTCGAGAAGGGAGTCGGCGTCTGGCGCCCGAACGAGGCGGACGCCGGCAAGTAGCGAGAAGCGGCCATGCTTTCGCGAGGCGCTCCCCGCAGGACGGCGCCGGGTCCCCGCCCCGGCCGAAGCCCTCGTAGCCGCGCGCGGCCGCCGGCTCAGCGGGCGAGCCCGAGCTCGAACGGCGCGCGGGCCACGACGCGGTAGGAATACTCCCACCGCGAGTGATTGAGCGCGATGCTCCGGTAATCGTCAATCCGGTGGAAGCGGAATTCGGCGTCGAAGGTCACGCCGCCTTCGACCGGCACCCGCTTGAGCCCGCCCAGCTCCCAGTATTTCCGCCGCGCGCGGTAGAACGCCGGATCGGCGCCCACCGAGTTGTAGTTGTTGTCGCCGTCCTGCCCGAGAAAGTTCCGGCCCCACCAGGAAATCGAGAAGAGCTCGAGCCACCCCGCGGGGGTCACCGCGGCGCGCAGATACCAGCCGTGGCCGGAGCGGGGGCGCGCCGCCGGCGCCTCGGGGTCGATGTTTCCCGAGCTCCGGAGCCGGTAGAGCGCGAGGGAGCTCTTCCCGACCCACCGCAGGGAATCCGCGATCGTCACGCCGAACCCCGAGGCCACGTTGTTGGTGACCGGCACGCCCGCGTCGAAGAGCTGCCCGCCGTGGTGCAGCCCGTGGAGCTGGTGCTCGAGGGAGAGATATCGCACCGGCCGCACCCGGAGTACCCAGCCGTAGTTGAACACCTCGCGCTGATCGGGGAGGTTGAGCTTCTGCCAGTCGAGATAGATCTCGCCGTCCCACCGCCGCCGCCGCTCCATCCAGGAGAGGCCGTACTCGATCGGCCGGGTGAGCTCCAGCGTCGTCACCTCGAGCGGCTCGAGGTAGCCGTGCCGCCGCTCCGGCACCAGGGTGCCGAGCGTGGCCGTGGACCCGCCCTTCCGGTACTGGAAGGAGATCACCGGCTTGACCGGATCGAGGAAATCGTCGGAGCCTGCGCGATGGTCGCCGAAGACGCCGAGCTCGAAACGGGTGCGCTCCCCGGTGCGGAAGCGGAGCGTCGAGAGGAGCTGGCCGCCCAGGATCGTCTCGCCCACGCGGTAGGGGGTGAAGAACTCGGTGTTGTCGCCGTAGAGCGTGGCGCGGGTGAACCAGGTGAGCCGTTGCGCCGCTCCGGGAGCGGCGGCGAGCATCAGCGGGAACAGGATGATCGCCGCGCGCCGGGAGCGTGACATGCCCGGCAATATCGTTAGCTTTGGCCCCCATGACCACTCAGGCGCCGCCGCGCGCGGTGACGCTCGGGCTGCCGCAGCTCCGGCTCGGGAGCGACCCCGCGAAGAACCTCGAGCACGCCGTCGAGCGCATCCGCGCCGCGGCGGCGCGCGGGGCGCAGATCGTCTGCACCCCCGAGCTCTTCCTCGGCCCCTATTTCTGCCAGACCGAGGACCACGGGTTCTTCCGGCTCGCCGAGCCGGTGCCCGGTCCCACCACCGAGCGGCTCGGCGCGCTGGCCGCGGAGCTCGGCATCGTTCTCGTGGCGTCGATTTTCGAGAAGCGGGCGGAGGGCCTCTACCATAACGCGGCGGCGATCCTCGACGCCGATGGGAGCTACCTCGGCAAGTACCGGAAGATGCACATCCCGGACGACCCGCAGTACCACGAGAAGTTCTACTTCACCCCGGGCGATCTCGGCTTCCGCACCTGGCGTACCCGCTACGCCAGGCTCGGCGTGCTGGTGTGCTGGGACCAGTGGTATCCCGAGGCGGCCCGGCTCACCGCGATGCGCGGCGCCGAGATCCTCCTGTATCCCACCGCCATCGGCTGGTTGCCGCCGGAGAAGGCGGAGTTCGGCGAGCGCCAGCAGGCCGCGTGGGAGACGATCCAGCGCGCCCATGCCATCGCCAACGGCTGCTTCGTGGCTGCCGTCAACCGCGT
>DASYRI010000079.1:0-1555 GCA_036004545.1 Gemmatimonadales bacterium | reverse complement strand
GAACCGTTCGACGACACTGACGTCGCCCGTGTCGACGGCCTCCAGCCAGCTTCTCACCAGTGCCTTGTTCGCCTCCGTCGACATCGCCGCCCCCCTTTCGTCTGACGCCCCGGCACAACGACATCCCGGCGCCATGGACCTCCACTTTGCCCGATGAGACACATCCGGTAATGCCGGGACTGCGTGCGGTCCGCTTGTCGGGCACCCGTCCGGTATCGCTCGGAGCCGGCGTTCGGGGGCACCCCGTTAAGCGATACCGAGCGGATTCGCTGGCCGGGCGAGGCCCATCAAAGCCAACCGATACCGAAGCTCCTATGGATGTCAAGGTGCGGGTTGCTGGTGGTGCGGACAAGCCAGGGAGGGGCCGCTCCAGCGGAGGGCAGGCTCTTATCAGGTCACGCGCCAGCGGTGAAGGCGAGGGTGCCTTCGGGAGCGGCCGACATGTCGTTAGAAGGCCAGCGGGTTACGCGGCAGGCACATAGAGGGTCAGGCCGCTCCCGAAGAAGTTGCGTCAGTCAGCCGGCACGAGGTGGGGGTAGACCTCGCGGGCGACGTAACGCTTGAGACAGCGGATGATCTCGAGCTTGGTGAGCCCTTCTTCGGTGCGCCGTTCGACGTAGGCGCGGGTGCGGGGCTCGAAGCTCATGCGGCTCAACACGATGCGCCACAAGGCGTGGTTGGCTTGGCGGTCACCAGCGGGGTTGAGCCGGCGGCGGGTGATCTTGCCGGACGATGCCGGGATTGGGGCGCTGCCGCAGAGGTGGGCCCCAGGCGGCTTCGCTGCGGAGACGGTCGGGGTGGTCCCCGGCGGCGATCAGGAGGATGGCGGCGGTGTCGGGGCCGACGCCGGGGAGGGCGAGGAGGCTGGGAGCGCGGGCGATCAGGAGCGGGGCGAGGAGGGCGTCGACCCGGTCGATCTCATCAGCGAGGTAGTCGGCTCGCCGGCCGAGCTCACGGAGGGCGATCCGGGTAGCGAACCCGACGGTGTCACCGGACCTGGGTCGCATGGCGGCGGTCTCCTTGACGAGCGAAATCGTTGTGTGGTGAGCGAATCGGGCTCGGAGATCGTCCGGGGCGGTGGAGACGAGCGCCCGCATCTGGTTGATGGTGGCGGTGCGGTGACGGCGGGCGGAGCGGCGGGTGACCATCAGGGTGCGGATCGCTTCAACCAGCCCGTCGCGGCCTTTTGAAGCCCCCGAAGCCTTCCCGGACTGGGCGGCCCGGGCGGCGCTGACGGCGTCGAGGGGGTCGGACTTCCCTTGCTGGCGGCGGGCCTGGCGGTCGGAGCGGTTGACCTCCACCACGACGATCCCAGCGGCGTGGAGGTGCCGAGCCAGGCCGGCGCCATAGGAACCGGTCCCTTCGATCCCGACGCGCTCCACAGGCCCGAATGAAGCCAGCCAGCTCAGCAGCTCGGTGTAGCCGCCCGCCGTGGTGGGGAACGACTCCACTCCCAGGAGGCCGCCGATGCTGTCGAGTGCGGCGGCCACGTGGACTTCGAGATGGGTGTCCACGCCGCCGGTCACGGCGCGGGTCTCTACGATGGTCATTGCCA
>DASYRI010000078.1:0-27774 GCA_036004545.1 Gemmatimonadales bacterium | reverse complement strand
GGCGGCAGTGCGCTCTGGAAGATCGGCAGTGCGGACAGCCTGCTCAGAGCGGGCGATTCGACGGTGGCGAAGACCCTGACGATCCGGTTCGCGAAGCCGGCGACGCATGCGAAGCTGGCGCTGGTGTTCGATGGGATGGCGGTGGTGGTGAACCTGGTGCCGGCCGTCGCGCCAGATACAGTCCCGGCGTGGGTTTACGATGACTCCTCGTATGCGCGCTCAGGAGGAGGCTTCCTGAGGCGAATGCTCACGGTGTTGTTCAAGGTGACCGCGACACAGGCAGAGCGACAAGCCGCGGTCGACAGGATTAACGGCGTGGTCGTCGGGGGTCGTGCACTGCCGCCTGAGGACGGGCCATACTGGGTGAAGGTCCCGTGGGACCCCACGGCGGAGCAGCTTGACAGCTTGGCGACGGTGCTTAAAGGCCTCCCCCAAGTGGAAGCTGCGGGCCTGATACGGCGAGACCGCGGAGCAGGTCGCCGGCCCGATGACGGCCCTCTCTGGGCGCCGGAAGAGTGGACGTTTCAGCCCGACTCGGCTAGCGGCGAGAACTGGGCGCTCGAGGCTGTGG
The DNA here is from genome assembly GCA_036004545.1 of Gemmatimonadales bacterium. Classification (GTDB taxonomy): domain Bacteria; phylum Gemmatimonadota; class Gemmatimonadetes; order Gemmatimonadales; family GWC2-71-9; genus JABFSM01. The sequence continues at coordinate 27,203 of DASYRI010000078.1, read as the reverse complement.
CTGCGCCCCTTGCCTGGGGATGCAGCGTCGGGGATCCGCTCACAAAGATCATGATCGTGGATCACCCCTTCGACTCCACGGAGATCAAGTCAAACGTCATCGCGCGCACACTCCCTTATGGCTTCGACCCCAACAACCCAACGCGGCACGGGACCTATGTCTCCGGCGTACTGGCGAGTCCGGGCGACAACGGCGGTGGGATGAGTGGGATGATGTGGAAGGCCGGGTTGTATCTCGACGACACCGGACGGGCTAGCGCTTTCGTGGACGACGTCATACTGGAGATAAGACGAGCAGCACAGCTCGGTTACCGAATCGTGAACCTCTCCCGAGACGCCCGGGACACCGCGCCTCCCGGACCCGCAGACACGGCCAACGTTCGAAGCGATTTGAGTACTTCAATTCCCCAACTGCGGCGTATCCCGTCGGCCACCTTCCCGCTCGTCGTGGTGTCCGCAGGTAACGACAATACTGAGGCCTGGCTCAACACGTACGCGGCGTTAGCGGATAAGGATGCATTTCCAAATAACTTCCTTGTGGTAGGTGGCAGTGAAGGCCGCCTGCCACGGGACCGTTGGGGTGGGGCCAGTTTCTTATTCGCGCGCGGCCATGGGTCAAACCACGGCCGTCTGTTAGACGTATACGCTCCAGCGGTAGACGTGTCGGTGCCCGAGCTAGCAGGTGCTCAGACGGTGGTGACGAGAAGGACGGGAACTTCGTACGCTGCCCCGCTCGTCAGCGGGATTGCCGGCCTCCTCCTCTCCTTCGATCCGGACCTCACGCCGGCCCAGCTCAAGAGTCTCATCGTTGAAGGCGCGGCGAAGGGCGGCCGCTCGATGCCCAACGACCCGACCAAGTTCCTCGCCAACGCCTACGAATCCCTCAAGCTTGCCGCCCAGAAGCCCGGCACCCCGATCTGCGGCTTCCCGGTGAGCCTCGCCGGCGACCGCGGATCTCAGCGCGTGAAGTTCGAACGCACGGGAGGGACGCAGGACTCGCTTCAGCTCCCGATCCCGGACGGCGGGTATACCTACACCACGCTCTCGGTGGCACAAGGCGGCCGATTGCTGGCGGTCGGGGGGATGATCGGCGAGTTTCCCGAGCCGACGCCGGAGCCCGGCTCGGTGCCGGGCCGCACGCTGGAGTATCGATTGGTAAACGACCAGTGGACCCTGAACCACACGTTCTCCGGTGTGGAGCGACGCGCATATCTGGAGCGAGACACCGTGGATCAGCAGTTCGAGTGCCGCGATTACCTTGTCCAGTGCTACTACCACACCACGCTCCGCCGGGACGATGGAACGACGCAGCCATTCGCCTTCGCGCTGACGACTGATCCCGGGGCATCTAACGGCCTGTGGGAGAACCCCGCCTCGTTCTCTTCCAGTGGCGATTATGCGTTGGTGCATATCGAGTCCAACTATCAAGAGTGCAGCTCCTACAAACTGGAGCTCTACCTCTTCAATACGACCGCTGGCGGAAGCGGTTCGTTCAACCCGCTCCTGAACCCCTTGCTCACCACCTGTCCGGCTGCCGGGGACAATCAGCCGTACGCCGAGGGCGTCGCGTGGAGTGCGGTCGGTGATCTGTTCCTTGCGGCATTCAGGGTGCCGGCTGAGCTGCCTGGCTACTCTTCGACCAATATTCGCTCATTCCGGCAGTCTGGAGGCTCGTGGCCTTCCAGCGACTTCTTGTTGCAAGAGGTCCAGATGATCGGTAATGGAAACCTTGCTCCGGCCGGAGACTTGCTCTACTGGACGGAGATAGTCCCTAATGCCTCGGGAGGAGGCGAGTGTTTCCTCTCGACAAGAACCGCGACTGTACCGTACTCCTTGATCAGCCGGAGTTCGCTGCTTCCCAGCCAGGCGTTCCCTCTCTGGCCCCGGGCGAACTTGTGCCCACCAGAGAATGCCAGCACGGCACCGATGGCAGCTCTGGCCGCAGGGCCAAGTCCGACCGCCTCCTTCGGCCCCCGCCATCGCCTGGCGCCTCGCGGTACGGTGCGGGTTCGCGCGAATTGAAGAGATGGCGAGGGGGATTGATGCGCGGCGGACGACCGTAGCCCGGCGAGCGCGTGCCGCCGGAAGAACGGCCCCCTCGCACCCTCCGAGGCGAGCCCCAGCAACACCGTGAGCCCGAGACGTGCCAACGACGAACCCAACCGAAGGAAGGCGACCGATGTCCCCCACTCCCGGCACCACCGAAGAGCAGCGCGTCAGCGGCGAGGGCCTGGTGGCCCGCGTGAAGGAATTGGTCCACCAGGGGAACATCCGGCGGATTATCGTCAAGAACGACGACGGCCACACCATCCTCGAGATCCCGCTCACCGTCGGCGTGGTCGGCGCGGTGCTGCTCCCCACCCTCGTGGCGCTCGGCGCCATCGCGGCGCTCGCGTCGCACTACAAGCTGGTGGTGGAGAAGCGCGCGGCGGAGGAGCCCACCGCACCGGCGGCCCGCGGCTGACCCGCGGAGCGCAGCCGGGCGACATCCGCGGGTAGGTGGCGCCGCCGGAGGAGTAGCGGCATTCTTGGCCCCATGGGCCAGGGATTCACACCCGGCAGGCGCCTGGGTCCCGGCCTTTCGGCCGAAGGGGCCACCCTCGCGCTCATCGCCGTCACGTTGGTGCTCCGGTTCGCCGCGGCGGGCAGCGTCGGCCTCGGCGTGGGCGAGTCGTATTACTTCTCCGCGGCGCTCCATCCCAGCGCCGGGTACTTCGACCAGCCGCCGCTCGGCACCCTCCTCGGCACTCTCATGCTTCGGCTCACGGGACAGGTGAGCGGGGTCGTTCTGCGGGCGCCGTTCATCCTCCTCTTCGCCGGCACCACCTGGCTGATGTTTCTGATCGGCCGGCGGCTCTTCGGCCCGTGGGCCGGGTTCTGGGCCGCGCTGCTGCTGAACCTGGCGCCGGTCTTCTCGATGAGCGTGGGGATCTTCTTCCAGCCCGAAGGTCCGCTGATGCTCTTCTGGCTGGCCACCGTCTGGTGCCTGATCCACGTGCTGCTGGATCAGCCGGCGCATCACGCGGTGGGCTGGTGGGGCGCGGCGGGCGTCATGCTCGGGCTCGCGATGCTGAGCAAGTACTCGGCGCTCTTCCTGGTCGCCGGGGCCGGGCTCTTCATCCTGGCGAGGAAGGACCAGCGCCGCTGGCTCACCCACCCCGGCCCCTGGGTCGCGCTCGCCTTCGCGGCGGTGTTGTTCCTTCCGGTGCTGGTCTGGAACGCGCACCACCAGTGGATCTCCTTTCTCTGGCAGGGTCACCGCGGGGTGGCGTACCGCGGGATCCATCTCGACTGGCTTCTGCACAACCTCTCCGGCCAGGCGATGGAGCTCCTCCCGTGGATCTGGATTCCGCTCCTGGTCGAGCTGGTCCGGCTGGCCCACGGCGATCCGGCGACGGCCGCCTCGCGGGCCTTCATCGCCTGCCTCGCCGCGCCGCCGATCCTGCTCTTCACCGCGGTGGCGGCGTACTCCAACGTCGGCAACCACTACCACTGGGCGACGCCGGGCTACCTGTTCCTCTTCCTGCCGCTTGGCGCCACCGTGGATCGGGCTCTCCGGCACGGGAGGAAGGTGCCGCGAATCGCGATGGGGACGCTGATGACCCTCTCGCTCGCGTTCATGGTGGCGGTCACGACCCATTCGGCGACGGGCTGGGCGCGGAACGGCTTCGGATGGATCTCGCGCTGGCTGGCGGGCGGGAATGACTTCTCGGTGGACGTCATTGACTATACCGCGCTCGAGTCCGCCTTCCGCGAGCGGGGCCTCCTCGACCGGCGCGACCTGCTGGTCTTCTCGGATAAATGGTACCTGGCGGGGAAGGTGGACTACGCGCTCGAGGGGAGGCTCCCGGTGCTCGCGCTCAACCCCGCCGACCCACGGGCCTACGCCTTCTTCGATTCAACCGACCGCTGGCTCGGGAAGGAGGCGGTGATGGTGACCACGACGGAGGATCTCGCCGACGTGGTGCGGCGCTACGGGGAATACTGCTCCCGTCTCACGGCGGCGGGTTTCGTGGACGTCACCCGGACGGGCCGGGTGGAGCTCACCCTCTACCTCTACCGGTGCGAGTCGCTGGTGCGGGCGTACCCCCGGCCGTACTACTGAGCCTTTGGGTCGTTCCCGGGCGCCGGGTGCGTTACTCGACCCTGCCCCCGGCAGCCGAGGCACTCGAGCCCCGGTTGCGCTGCCGGCCGAGGTAACCTGCCAGAGCAAGGCCCAGGAGCCCGATGACGAGGAGCACCATCGTGCCGGGCTCGGGGGTGGCGCTGGTGGGCGGAGTCTCGGGGCCGGTAATGGTGGCCCCGGAGAAGAAGTGGATCGTCCTGTCCGTGTCCGAGAAGAAGCGCCCGGTCCAGCCGCCGCTCGGCGTATTCTCGGTGATGTCCCGGTCGAGGGCCAGGATGATGCCGGACCCGACAAAGCCTCCGCTGAAGCTGATAGCGGTTCCCGCACCGCCATCTTTCCCGCACGTGCTGCCGTGATCGGCCGAGCAGAGGAAGTTGAAGAGGACGTGGTCCGGGTTCACTTCCGCACCCAGGACGATCGCCCCACTGCCGCTCCCGGCCATCCCGCCGGTGATGTTGAAGATGAAGAAATCTGATGCCGTCCCGTTCAAGGTCAGGATCCTGCCCGAGCTCAGGGTCACCGAGTTGAGGCTGGCAACGTTGGTGCCTCCGTTGCCGGTCCAGGTGAAGCTCGCGGCGAGATCGCCGCTGGGTGCGCCGCCCGTGGCCGCGAGGCCCGACACCGACGCGTACAGGGCGACGGCTTCGGCCTTGGCGTCCAATGCGATCGAGCTGCCGCTCTCGACCCGGCCGGCGGTGTTACAGGCCAGGAAGGAGTTGCAGTCGGCCTGCCCGTTGATGAGCGCGTGGGTGCTCCCGTCCACCGAGAAATCCGTCGCGGTCACCACGTCGGCAAGGTAGATCTTGCCGATAATGACGATGTTCTTGCCGGAGGTATGCAGGTCTCCCCCTGACCCAATCCCCACATTGCCCTTAACTGTCAGAGCGCCGGGTGAGAAGTTATTGCTGAACCCGGACCCGAAACCGTACACCGTGAAGGTGCCCAGGTTCGCACCCAGGGTGTACGGGTCGGCAAGACACGGCGTCGCGACCCCTGACCCCAGACCGAGGGCAAGGAGGGCCGCCTTGCTGAATCGCGCCGTGACGCACATATCCGATCGCTCCTTACCTGCGGGCTCGGAGTTACCAACCGGTTTCGGGGTCCGGCTGTGCGCCGGGCTATGGGTGCGCGGTCGAGCCTATAGTACTCCGGGGGTACTCTAGGGCGAGGCCTTTTAAAGCAGAGTCCGTGCCGAGAATGGGCAACACCATCGTATGTGCATACTGACGAAGGGGATACGTCGTATCCCTTTCCCCATCAAGTGTTTAGATTCTTTCCATGGGATGGCTTCGACACCAGCGACAAATCCGGCACGGTGAGGAGGGTCGCTCGCCCGCCTCAACGCCCGTCGCACCCGATCCACCTCATCCGAAGCTGGGGCCCTGCCGGCGTCAGTGTCTGTGAGGGGAACTCAAAGTCCCCATTCCCCTGGCGCCAGGGGAATGGGGACGTTTCGTGGCCGATCGCTCGCGGATACCGCGTGCGCTAGTTGACCCTGCCCTCGGCGACCAGGGTACTCCGGCCCCGGTGTCGCTTGTTGCGCCGGTAACCGACCAGCGCAAGTACCAGGAGCCCGGTGCCGAGCAGCACCATCGTCCCGGGCTCCGGGTTGACGATGGTGTCGATCGGCCCAGGCAAGGGGGGGATGATGTCGGCCTGCGGGGGCAGGTTGATCGTCCCGTCCGTATCCGAGAAGTAATCCGCAATCCAGCCGCCACGCGGCGACAACTGGGTGGTGAACCCCGCCCCGAAACTGTACCCCGTGAGGCTGCCCGGGTCCGAGCCCTGGTTGTCCTGGGCAGCAAGACTCGGAGTCGCGATGCCGGCCCCCAGACCGAGGGCAAGAACGGCCGCCTTGGTGAATCGCGTCGTGAGGCTCATGCTCATCGCTTCTTTCCAGCGGGGTCCGAGTGACAAACCGGTTTCCGGGTCCGGCTGTGCACCGGGCAGTATTCGCGCGGTCGAGCCAGCTGCACTCCGGGGGTACGCTACGGCGATGTTACGTCTAGCAGAGTTCGTGCCGAAAAAAGGAAACCACCAGCGTATCCCCGTGCTGGCAGCGGGGATAGACAGTATCCTCTTGGGTCTCATATGATTAGGGACTTTTCATAGAGGAACTTTGACGCTCGGCGTCGCGGTCGCGTGCCGTGGAGAGTCGCTCGCCCGCCTCACTTTCACGTTGCACGCGAACCACATTGGGGCAGACCAAGTACCGGAACGCGGCAGTCGAGTCGTCCGCGTTGGTCTGTCGGGCCCCCGAAACACGAGCGGCCGCCCCGTGGGGCGGCCGCCCGAATCACCAGGGACAAGCTGGGCTAGCGACGCCGGCGCCTGATAAAGCCCGCGCCTATGACACCGACCAGCCCCGTCCCGACGAGGGCCATCCCGGCGGGCTCGGGAGTGGCGGAGGTGGGGACCGTCACGCTGACCGTTCCGCTGTTCGAGCCGGTGCAGTTCGAGCCCCCACCCCCCGTCGCTCCGCCCACGAGGGCATTATTGCAGTACACATCGGCGCCCGGCTCTCCTGCATGGCCTCCCTGGGCGTCGGTGACCACGACGAACAGGCTGTTGTAGTCCCCCACAGGACTGAGGTCGGAAGTGTAGACCGCGGCTCTGATTTGCCAATTGATGTTCATGGCCTCGGATGCCGAGAACGATTGGGTCCAGGTCATCGGCATCACGGCCGACCCCGGGATCCCGGCGGGGGACACATCGTACCAAAGCCCGGTGAGGAAGATGACGTCGGTGTAGTTGTACGGGACGTCAATGAGCCACTTGCCCCCGCTGAAAGTGGCGCCGGTCGTCGCGGCCGTGAAGGTGATGATCGGAGCGCCGTTTTTCGGGCCCCCTGGGCGTCGCCGAGGGGTGGGATCCCGCCCCGGCGCCGGCCGGTATAAAAGTTGAGTAATGAGAGTCTCAGAAGCGGGATAATGGCCGGATGTCGGCCGAACCCGGCCGCTGGAGGCTCCATGCAGGCTGCTTCGTCGTGTCGTTTCGTCACGCGGACGCTTCGTTTCGTCACGGCTGTATGCCTTCTCGCCGCACTTTCCTCCTGTGGCGGGTCGGTAGGGACGGAGCCCGTGGCGGGGCCGGTCGTTTCGAAGACGGCTACCAGTGGGGACAACCAGGCCGGTCGAACCGGGGCGGTGCTCCCCGACCCGCTCCGGGTGATCGTCACCGACGCGGGCACCCCGGTCGCGGGCACAGTGGTCACCTGGCAGGTGGTGAGCGGGGGGGGCGCGGTGAGCCCGGCGTCGGGGAGCACCGACGCCTCCGGGATCGCGGCCACGATGGTGACCCTCGGCTCCTCCCCGGGCGAGATGAACATCCGGGCCGCGGCCGCGGGGGCGGCGGGTGGCCCGCTCCCCTTCAGCGCCTTCGTGGCCGGGGCGAGCATCACCGTCCAGGTAATCAACAACGTGTTTCAGCCCGAGACCGCGGCGGTCACCGCAGGCGGCACCGTCTCGTTCGTCTGGCCCGCCTTGTCGCTGCAGCACAACCTCGTCCCTGACGGCGGGAAGGATCGGCCCAACTCGGGGGCGGTTCTGGACGGGCCGTTCACGCTGGCCGTCGTGTTCCCAGCGGCCGGTACCTACGCCTACCACTGCAGCGTGCACGGCACGCCGGGCACCGGCATGCACGGCACCATCGTCGTCGTCCCGTAGTACAGCGGTTCCCGTCCCTCACCGGAATGATGGAGGTACCTCCCATGCCCCGATGCTTCTCCTCCCGGATTCTCGCCGCTGCGCTGGTGCTGGCAGGGGCGGCCTGCGACGACGACACCACGGCTCCAGCCCTCCCCACCCGGTTCACCGCGAATCTGATCGGCACCAATGAGAAGCCCACGGGGGTCACCACCACCGCGACCGGCACGGCCACCTTCACGATTGACGAGACCGCCGGAACGATCGTCTACACGGTCACCGTCGCCAGCATCACCAACGTGATCGCGTCCCACATCCACGTCGGCCGCTCCGACGCGGCCGGGCCGGTGGTGGTGAATCTCCTCGCGACGACGCCGCCCGCCGGAACGATCAACGGCCAGCTCACCACCGGGACCATCACCGCCGCGAGCATCGTCCCCGGCGTGCCGATCAGCTTCGCATCATTGGTGGCGCTGATGCGGAGCGGGGACATCTACACCAACGTCCACACCCAGGTCAATCCGGGCGGGGAGATCCGCGGGCAGCTGGTCGCAGCACCGTAGCTCGAACCGGCCCCGCCCGGGGGGGTGACCGGAATCGTCCGGCGAGCTATCCTGGAGGCCGGGGGGGGCGGTCGCCATGGAGAGCGTCATCAAGGGTCTGCACCACGTCACCGCCACGGTGCACGACGCCCAGCGCGACCTGGATTTCTATCTCGACGCGCTGGGCCTCCGCCTGGTCAAGCAGACCGTCAACTTCGACAACCGGCGGGTCTACCACTTCTACTACGGCGACGAGCGCGGAACGCCCGGGACCATCTGGACGACCTTTCCCTACAAGGGCTGGGGGGTCCCGGTGGGGCGGAAGGGCGCCGGGCAGATCGAGGTCACCTCGTTCTCGGTGCCTGCCGGCTCACTTGATTTCTGGAGGAAGCGGCTCGCCGAGCTTGGCGTCCCGGTGCGGGAGCAGCCGCCCAGATTCGGGGAGGAGTCCATCGGCTTCCCCGACCCCTCCGGGCTCCTGATCGAGCTGGTGGCGAACGGCCGCGACAACCGGGCCCCGTGGACCGGCGGTGGCGTGGGGAAGGAGGCCGCGATCCGCGGACTTCACAGCGTGACGATGGTGGTCGCGGACCCCGCCAGAACCCTCGAGCTGATGACCGGTCTCCTCGGCTTCAGGCGGGTGAACGAGGCGGAGGCGCGGCTCCGCCTCGCCGTGAGCGGCGATGAGCCCGGCAAGACCATCGAAGTGGTGTCCCGGCCGGATGCCCCGGCCGCGATGAACGGCCTCGGAACGGTGCATCACGTCGCGATGGCGGTCGCGGACGGCGAGGACCAGCTTCGGCTCCGGCGGGAGCTCGTCCGGCTGGGCATCCCGGTCACCGAGGTGATGGACCGGAAATACTTCCGCTCGATCTATTTCCGGGAGCCGGGAGGGGTCCTGTTCGAGGCCGCCACGGTGCAGCCGGGCTTCACCGTGGATGAGGAGCTGCCGTGCCTCGGGCAGGATCTTCAGCTCCCGGTCGAGGACGAGCCGAAACGGGCGGAGATCGCGGCGGGGCTGCCGGAGTTGCGCCACCCCGCCAGGTAGAGGCGGGCCGTCCTAGGCCTTCTCCAGTACCAGGCGGTAGTGGTCGAGCAGATCGCGCTTGAAGCACTCGGTGTTCGCGCTGCCCCCGTACCCGATGGCCTGCCGGAAGCTCCGGTTGGCGAGGAAGCGGGGGAGCAGCGAGAGGTAGAGCGGGATTTTCTTCAGGCTCATTCGCTTGAACCGGCGGTCCCACTGCCGGATCGTTTCGATGTAGTCCAGCCGGCCGCTGCTCGAAGAGATTATCCGGAACCATGGCCGCGAGGTCCGTTCGAGGTGCTCCGACCCATAGGGGAGCCAGGAGCCGGGGAACATCGACCTCATCCGGGCCAGCATGAAGGCGTCGGAGTCGTGGTCGGCGTTGATGTCAATGCGCTCCCACGGAATCATCCGCCGCCCGAAGACCATCGTCTGGAGGTAGAAGCGCCCGCCGGCTGGGAGGAGATCCGCCGCACCGCGGAAAAGATCGGTGTAAACCGCGTCCTGACGGCCCTCCAGGTACTCCCGCGGCGAGCAGAAATGCTCGAAGGCCCCGAGGCTCACGAGGCCGTCGAAGGGCCCGAACGTCTCCAGACGGACCGCCCGGGCATCGAGGAGATGCACCTCGAGGCCGTGCCGGCGCCCCGCTTCCGCCTGCGCGCTCGAGAGCGTGACACCCACGCCCACCACGCCCCTGCTGCGGAAGTAGCGGAGCATCGGCCCCCACCCGCAGCCAAGGTCGAGGACCCGGCTGCCGGGACGAAGCCGCAGGCTCTCGAAGATGAACTCGTGCTTGCGGCGCTGCGCCTCCTCCAGGGTCAGGGAGGGATCCCCATCATACTTGGCCCCGGAGAAGTCCTGCAGCTCGCCGATGCTGGCCCGGAAGAGCCGGTCGATCACACCATAGATGGAATCGATCTCGCTCCGGTCGGCCATGCACCTGAGATAGCGCTTGCGCCGGCCCCCGGCAACTCTCCGGGGAGGCGCCTCGTCGCGCGGTCGCTCGGGCTAGGCGCGCATCGCCCGGCGCACGGCAAGCGCCGTGATCCCCGCGATCAGCCCGGCGGCACCGACGCCCACCGCGACCTGCGCGGTGCGATTGTGCTTCACCGTCTCGACCGCCTGCTTCGCTGAATCACCCACGGTCCTGGACACCTTCCCCGCCGTCCGGGCGGCTCGCTCGAACGCCCTCCGGACATTCCGGGCGCGAGTCTTCAAGGTTGGCTTCATGGGTTCGGCGCTCCTCACTTTCCGGCGTGTCTTAGGCATGGTCCACCTGCGGTTGACGGTCCAGTCCGGCAGCGGATCAGAAACGGCCACTCCGCTCCGAACGAACGGAGACGATCCCAGTGAAGGAGAATCACACGCTGCGGGGGCCGCACCCCCGAGGCGGCGTCCGGCGCCCAGAAACGGTGCCGGGGGCTGGGGGCTCCGGTCGGCGATTTTAACACTTACGCCAAGACCGGCTGGACGGCCACCGCCGGCGTGGGGATGGATCTGGCCAAGAAGGGGGTCTGGATCGAGGCGGAGGGATTCTACGGCAGCAACAAGCACTCGGACGTGACGGGCGACAAAACCAACGTCATCGCCGGCCTGGCTGCAATCGGGTACTCGTTCATGCCTGACAAGAAGGTCTCCCCGTACGTGCTGGGCGGCGTCGGGGTCCGGGCCCACCAATTCCGATCCGAGACTGTTCCGGCTTCCAACGAGACCTCGACCGATTTCGCCTACAGCGGCGCCGCCGGGCTCGGTTTCACGCTCAACCCGGTAGTGACCTTCTGGCTCGAGGCTCGCTGGATCGGCTCCGAGGGCACCAACCTGATTCCGCTCATGGCAGGTTTCAGCATCCACCCGGGCAAGACCAAGTAGCACCGAGTTGAATACCGTCTGAGGGGATAGGGGCCAGCGCTTTGGGCGCCGTTCCCCGCCCTTCCGGCGCTCCCGGCCAGCACCGGGGGGGCGGGGTGGCGATAGATTCCGGCCCGCCATGCTCCTCACGGCCCTCCTCGCCCTCCCCCTTTTCGGCGACACGATTCCCGGCTTCAGCGGCCGGGCCAACCGCATCCACGTCCCAGTCCCCCGTCTCGATGCCGCCGTGACCGTGGACGGCAGGCTCGACGAGCCGGTCTGGGCCGGAGCCGCCCGGCTCACCGAGTTTTCCCAGTACCAGCCGGTGGACGGCCGGCCGGCGGCGGAGCCCACCGAGGTGCTGGTGTGGTATGCGCCGGATGCGATCTACTTCGGCATCCGGGCCGGCGAGCTCCATGGGAACGTGGTGCGCGCCACCCGGGCCAACCGCGACAACATCTCGAGTGAGGACAACGTCCAGATCCTCCTCGACACCTATAACGACCACCGGCTCGCCTTTCTCTTCGGCGTCAACCCGCTCGGCGTGCAGCAGGACGGCACCCGGAGCGATCAGTTCGGTGGGGGCGCGGGCGGCCGCTCGGCTACCGGCGGCGGCAGCGCGAACATGAACCCGCTCGACGGGAACGTGGACTTGAATCCCGATTTCGCCTTCGAGTCGCGGGGCCGTCTGGTCGAGGGGGGCTACGAGGTGGAGATCCGGATCCCGTTCAAGAGCCTGCGCTACCAGGACCGGGAGGCGCAGACCTGGGGTATCCACGTGCTCCGAAGGGTGCAGCACTCCGGCTTCCAGGATTCGTGGGCCCCGGCGGTGCGCGCCAACGCGAGCTTTCTGGGCCAGGCGGGAACGATCGAGGGGCTGCACGACGTGAGGCGGGGCCTCGTGCTCGAGCTGACCCCCACCGCCACCGGCCGGCTGGACGGCGCACGGCTCGCCTCGGACGACTCCTGGGATTACCGCCGCGGGGGCGAGCTCGGCGCGGACGTCCGCTGGGGGATCCGGCAGAACCTCACCCTCAACGGCACCTGGAACCCCGACTTCTCGCAGGTCGAGGCGGACGTGGGCCAGGTGCTGCTCAACGAGCGGTTCGCGCTGTTCTACCCGGAGAAGCGGCCCTTCTTCCTGGACGGGCTGGAGCTCTTCGACACCCCGAACCAGCTGGTGTACACCCGCCGGTTGGTGGCTCCTCGCGCCGGGGTCAAGCTTTCGGGCAAGCTCGCCCGCACCAACCTCGCCGTCATGGCGGGGGCGGACGACTCGGTCTATTCCTGGAGCGGCCGCCACACCCCGCTCTTCGCGATCCTGCGGGCCCGGACCGACGTGGGCGGGAACTCCACCCTGGGCGGGGTGCTCACTACCCGGGAGGACGGGGGCGACCACTCGCGGCTCGCCGGCGGCGACCTCCGGATCTACCACTCCCGGCTCTACTTCGTCGAGCTCCAGGCGGTCGGATCGTGGACCGACAGCGCGGGCGGACGCCGGAGCGGGCCGCTGCTCCAGGCCACCTGGGACCGCACCGGCCGGGGGTGGGGGTTCCACTACAACCTCCAGGCGATCGGCCCGGAGTTCGTGGCGGCCGCCGGCTTCGTCAACCGCACCGGGATCATCGCCGCGCGGGCGTTCAACCGGGCGACCTTCTACGGCCGGCCCGGCGCGCTGGTGCAGACCTGGGGCAGCTTCTTCGGGCTGGAGCGGCTGTGGAATTACTCGAGTCCCGGCGATGGCGCGATGGAGGGGGCCGAATCGGCGAGTCCGAGCGCCACGCTCCGGGGCGGCTGGAGGCTCAACGGCCAGATCGCCAGGAGCTTCTTCAGCTATGAGCCGGCTGCGTACGCCGGGCTCGCGGTGGAAACCGGCTCCGGCGCCTCGCGCGACACGGTGCCGTTCACGGTGCCCGGCCGGGAGCGGAACCAGTGGAGCGGGTCGCTCAGCGCCACGACGCCGACCTGGCGCCGGCTCACCGCGACGGGCACCGTGGCGCTGGGGGAGACCCCGATCTTCCGCGAGGCGGCGCCGGGCCGGAGCCTCCGCCTCGACGCCTCGGTGGACCTCCGGCCCACGGCCGCGCTCCGCGCCACGGTACAGATGAGCCGGCTCACGCTCGACCGGCGGCGCGACGGCACGCGTTTTTCCTCGGAGACGATTCCCCGCTTGAAGGTGGAATACCAGGTGAGCCGGGCCCTCTTCCTTCGGGTGGTCGGGCAGTACGCGGCCCGGCGCCGGGCGCCGCTTCTGGACCGCGCGGGACATCCGATCCTGGCGAGCCTGGTGGCGGACACCGGGAGCGCGAGCAACGAGCTCCGGATGGACTGGCTCTTCAGCTACCGCCCGGTGCCGGGAACCCTGCTCTACCTGGGCTACGGGTCTACGCTCGAGGAGCCGCGGCAGTTCCGGTTCGGGGAGCTCAGGCGATCGGTGGACGGCTTCTTCGGAAAGGTGAGCTATCTCTTCCGGATGTGATTCCGGCGGCGCCGCGGGTGTCCCGGCATGAGCCGGCGGACGCGGCTCCTCCTCTTCGTGGTCGGGTCGGTGCTGTTCGGCTACCTGGTCGCGCGGATCGGGATCGGCGAGCTCTGGGCCGATGCGCGGGCCACCGGCTGGTGGATCGTGCCGATCGTGCTCCTTTACGGAGTGGTGTTCGCCTGCAACACCCGGGCGCTGCAGCTCATCTTCCGCGATGAGCCCGGGCGGCCGGGGTTCGCGGAAACCTGGGCGGTCGTGGTCGCGGGCTCCGCGCTCAATTTCGTGACCCCGCTCTTCAACGCGGGTGGCGAGCCCTACCGGATCGCGGCGCTCACCCCCCGCCTCGGCCGGCAGCGGGCGGCCGGCGCGATCGTGCTGCACACCATGCTTCGCGCGCTGAGCTTCCTGCTGGTCTGGCTCACCGCACTCGGGCTCGGGCTCGCGCTGCTCCCCCATACGCCGGCGACGATCGCGCTGATGGCGGGCGGGATAGTGGGGTTGGGCGCGTTGGTGGCGGTGCTCCTCGCCGGCCACCGGCGAGGTCTCCTGGAAGGATTGCTCGACCGGCTCCACCGGGTGCCCGGACTCCATCGCCTGGCCCGGAGCCTCGAGGCGCGCCGGCCCGCGCTCGCGGCGGCGGACCGCCAGATCACCGACTTCTACCAGCGCCATCCCGGCCGGTTCGCGCAGGCGCTCGGCTGGGAGTACGCCAGCCGGTGCCTCTTCATGCTGGAGCTCGTGCTGATCGGCCTGAGCGTCGGGACCCGCATGGGCTACCCCGACGCCTTCGTGATCGGCGGCCTGGAAGCCCTCATCACCAACGTGGTATTCTTTGTGCCGTTCGAGGTCGGCACCCGCGAGAGCGCCACCCTGCTGCTGGTCCGGCAGCTGGGATACGCGCCCGCCTTCGGCCTCTACGCCGCCCTGGTGAGCCGGGTCCGCGACTTGCTATGGATCGGTGCGGGTCTGGTGCTCATCTGGGCCAACGGCCGGGGCCGAGCCGGCGCCCGGCAATCGGAGGGAGGCACCCCGGCGTGACCATCCTGAGCCACGTGCTCGCCACCACCCTCGGCGTGAAGCTGTTCCACCTCAAGGGCCGGAGCGTGGTGCTCGCCTATCTCTTCGGCGTCGCGGTGGACATTGACCACCTGATCAAGGCGCCGTTCTATCTCCGCTCCGTGGGCTGGCGGAACCGCCGCGGCTACTACTGGCGCTCCTCGCTCCAGGAGCCGGTGGCCCTCCTGTGGGTCGTGCCGCTCTGCATTTTCCTTGGCACACCCGTCCCCGCGGTATTCTTTCTGATCCACCTGGCGATGGACTACGCGGTGCGGTACGAGAAGATGCCCTGGTACCCCTATGCCGCGACGGTCTCCCGCGGCTGGCTCACCCGGATCCCGGATGGGGTGAAGGAAGGGATCCTCCTCGCGATCCTGATATGCTCGAACGTCTTCCTCGCCTGGAAGCAGCGGTAGACCGGAGCGTCCGCCCGCTCACGCGGCTGCTCCACGCGCGCCTGGGGCTCACGCCCAACCAGGTCTCGTGGGCGGCCTTCGGGGCGAGCGTGCTGGCGGCGGCCGGGTTCGCCAGCGGGCATCCGGTCGCCGGCCTCGGGCTCATGGCGCTGGGCCAGCTGCTGGATCATTTCGACGGGGCGATCGCGCGGGACGCCGGCCTCGCGTCGCTGGCGGGGGCGCGGCTCGATACCGCGCTCGACCGGGCCTCCGAGGGGGTGATCTTCCTCGGCCTGGTGGCGGCCGGGCTGGTGTCGCTCCGGCTCGCGCTGCTGGCGTTTGCAGCCATCCTGCTCCTCACCTCGATCGTGGAGCGGAGCCGGTTCGATCCCGGCTTCAAGCGCTTCGTGCTTTACCTGGGGCCCTGGGTCGCGTATCCCCGGCTCTTCGGCGTGATCTTCGGGGCGAACCTGGCCGGGTACGTGATCGCGCTCCTCATCGTGGATCTCCAGTTCCAGCGCCGGATGGACCAGCTGGGCGGCGACCTGGACAGCGTCGCCTCGCGCGCCGCGGCGATCGAAGCGGCCGAGCGGCAGCCCCTCGCGGCGCCGGGCTCGGCCTGACCACGGCGCCCGGCCCGATGCTGCTCGCGCTGCTGGTGCAGGCGCCGAACCCGTCCCCTCCCGCCGCGGCCGAGTCGCTGCACGTCGTCGCGGCGGGCTCGGGGCCCGCGGTCGTACTGCTCCCCGGGCTCTTCGGCTCGGCTTACGGCTTCCGGGTGGTGGGGCCGCTGCTCAAAGCGGCGGGCTATCGGGTGATCATCGTGGAGCCGCTGGGGGTCGGCTCGTCCGCGCGGCCCCCGGCGGCCGACTACTCGCTCACGGCGCAGGCCGGCCGGGTTGCCCGGGTCCTCGACACCTCCCACGTCGCCCCCGCGCTGGTCATCGCGCACTCGCTCGGGAGCGCCATCGCGTTTCGGCTCGCCGTGGCGCGGCCCGACCTGGTGCGCGGTATCGTGTCCCTGGAGGGCGGGCCCACCGAGCAGGCCGTCACGCCGTCGTTCCGGCGCGCGCTGCGCCTCGCGCCGCTGATCAGGATCCTTGGCGCCGGGCTGGTGCGCGGGAAGATCAAGGGAATTCTGATCCAGTCGTCCGGCGATCCCTCCTGGGTCACCGAGGAGGTGGTGCACGGTTACACCGACGGCGCGACGCAGTCGCTCGGGGCGACGATCCACGCGTACCAGGCGATGAGCCGGGCCCGTGAGCCCGAGCCGCTGGCACCGCTCCTGCCGGCGATCCGTTGCCCGGTCCGGCTGGTCTTGGGCGGCGCGCCGCACGACGGCGGCGCCGACCCGGCCGAAGTGATCCTGCTCAGACGCACGCTGGTGTCGTTCGACGTGGACACCGTGCCGGGGGCCGGGCACTACGTTCACGAGGAGCAGCCCGGCGCCGTGCTGGAGGCGGTTCGCCGCATGGAAGCCGCCATCGTGCGCCAGGAGCGGGAGGGGATGCTCCCGGCGGGAGAGTGCGATGCGCATCGCCCTGGTGGCTGAGGACTACTATCCGCAGGTGGGCGGCGTCCCGGAGCACGTGCATCACCTGGCGAACGAGCTCAACGCCCGCGGCCACCAGGCCACCGTGGTCACCTCGCACATGCTCGGCCGCCATGAGGACCCGCCGTTCGTCCGGCGGGTGGGCACCAGTCTGGTCATTTACTCCAACGGCGGCGTCGCGCGGATCACCGCGGGCTGGCGGCTCCAGGATCGGCTCGCCGCCCTCTTCGGCGAGCTTGGTGCCGACGTGGTCCACGTCCACGGCGGCCTCGCGCCCGTGCTGGGCCTGGTGGCGCCGAGGGCGGCGTGGCGCACGGCCATCCCGGTCGTGGCGACGTTCCACACCTGGTTTCCCCGCTCGGCCGCCTACCGGGTGTTCCGCCGTCCGCTCCAGGCGATGCTGGACCGGCACGCCGCGGCCATCGCCGTGAGCTCCGTGGCGGTCGGGGCCATGTCTCGGTATTTCACGGCGGAGTGGCAGATCATCCCGAACGGCGTGGACCTGGAGGCCTTTCATCCCGACGGGCGCCCCCCGGCCCCGGAGCGGACCGGCGCTCTCCGGCTCCTCTTCCTCGGCCGCCTGGAGCCGCGCACCGGCCTCGGGACGATCCTCGAGGCGCTGCCCCGGATCGCCGAGCGGTTTCCCGGGGTCGAGCTGGTCGTGGCCGGAGACGGTCCCTGGCGCCCGGCGTACCGGCGCCAGGCCGCCCGCTCCGGGGTCGCGGTGCGGTACCTGGGCGAGGTATTGGCCGAGCGGCCGGGACTCTACCGGTCGGCGGATCTTTACCTCGCCCCCACGTCGCGCGCCTCGTTCGGCACCACACTCCTCGAGGCGATGGGCTCCGGCGCGCCCATGCTCCTCTCCGACATCCCGGCCTATCGGGAAGTGGCCGGGCCCCACTCGGCGTTCGCACCGCCGGGCGATCCCGCCGCGTGGGCAAGAGCGGCGATCGCCCTGCTGGGCGACCCCGCTCGCCGCCAGGCGATGAGCGAAGCGGGGCGCGCCGCCGCGCTGGGGTTCGCCTGGCCGCGGGTGGTGGATCGGATCCTCGCGGTGTACGAGCGAGTGGCGCGGTGATCGCGCCCCTGCGGGGGGCGCCCCTGCGGGGGGCGCCCCGGCCGACGGCGGACCCGTGATCGGGCTTGCCGTCGGAGCAGCGGTGAGCGCGACCGGCACGCTCGCCTGGGGCACGTATTACCCCAACGCGCCGCTCTTCGGCCCGGTCATCGGCCGCGGATCGCGGGTCGGCCGCGAGCTCTACCTCACCTTCGACGACGGCCCCAACCCCGGCGCCACCGCCCTGATTCTCGAGACGCTCCAGAAGGAGCGGGTGCCCGCCGCGTTCTTCATGGTGGGGGCGCACGTGCGGCGGCATCCCGAGCTGGCGCGGCAGATCGCGGCGGCGGGTCACGAGATCGGCAACCACACCGATCACCACCGGAAGCTCCACCTGCGCGGGCCCGGCGCCATTCGCGCCGAGCTCGACGGTGCTCATCGGGCTATAAGCGAGACCACCGGTTGCCCGCCGCGGAGCTTCCGCGCGCCGCACGGCTTTCGAAACCCGTTCCTCCGGCGGGAAATCCAGCGTCTGGGCTATCGGATGTTCGGCTGGACGTTCGGCGTCTGGGACTCGGATCCGATCGGCGGGGAGGAGATCCGCCGCCGGGTGCGGGCGCGGCTCCGGCCAGGTTCCATCATCCTGCTGCACGACGGCGACGGCTATGACCCCGCTGGCGACCGGCGCCCCACGGCCGCGGCGCTCCCCGGCATCATCGCCGACGCCCGCGACGCGGGATACGTCTTCCGGCCGCTGGGTGGGCTGTCGGGTGCCGTGCCGGGATAGTCCGCCCCGCCCGGGTCCAGGACTCGCCGGACCCGCCCCTCGCCGCACGCCGCTTCGGGACCGCACGGGACATCGGAGGCCTGCGAAGGACCCCCGACGGATGCTTCGGGAAGGTGAGCTACGTGCTCCGAATGCGAGCACTCCGGGTCATGAGCAGGTGATCACGCCGTCCGCAGTTGACGCCGCGCCGGCGCCGACCTGCACCGTGCACTGACTGACGCCGGAGGTGATCGTGCTGTTGCTCACCGTCGCGGTGAACCCGCTCGCGTCGCCGACGACCGTCGCCGCGTTCCCGGACGACAGGGTGTTGTTCGTCCCGGCCTGGAGCGCGGCGTAATCCGCCGCGTAGGTTGAGTTATCGGAGTAAAACGCCTCCTGCGCGGTCATCAGGTTGCGCAGGTCGGTCTTGACCGAGGCGAGCCTGGCCCGGTCCTTCGAAGAGGCCAACTTCGGGACGGCGATCGTGGCCAGCAGGCCGATGATCACCACCACCACGATGAGCTCGATCAACGTGAAGCCCTTGCGGTTCAGCATGCTTCCCTCCGATCCTGGGACCTCGCCGACCCCTGGAGAGCCTGCGCCCCCCGACCACCCGGTGACCGCTGGGGGCTTCGGCGCTCCACGGACGGAATAAGGTAATGCCGGATCGCCGACTCGGCCAGCCGGCGGGCCGAGCTTCGGGTTGCACAATGTTCGTGCGTCGTTTCGGTCCTCCCCTCCCCGCCGGCCGGCGTGACCGGTATCTTCCCCCTTCGCCATGAACCATCTCCAGGACCGCCTCCGATCCTCGGTTTCCGAGCGTTACAGCATTGAGCGCGAGGTGGGGCGCGGGGGCATGGCGACGGTGTTCCTGGCGCAGGACCTCCGCCACCATCGTCCGGTCGCCCTCAAGGTGCTCCACCCCGAGCTCGCGCTGAGCCTGGGCTCCGAGCGCTTCCTCCGCGAGATCCAGATCGCGGCCCGGCTCCAGCACCCCCACATCGTCCCGCTCTACGACTCGGGCCAGGCGGGCGAGCTGCTCTACTACGTGATGCCGTTCGTGGAGGGCGAATCGCTCCGGCAGCGGCTCGAGCGCACCGCGCAGCTGCCGCTCGAGGAGGCGGTACAGATCGCCCGGGCGGTCGCTTCGGCGCTCGACTACGCCCATCGCCAGCAGATCGTGCACCGGGACATCAAGCCGGAGAACGTCATGCTGCACGACGGCGAAGCGGTGGTCACCGACTTCGGGATCGCCAAGGCGGTGAGCGCCGCGGTGGCGGGAAGTCTCACCCAGACCGGCACCGCCATCGGCACCCCGGCGTACATGAGCCCGGAGCAGGCCAGCGGCGCCGCCGACCTGGACGCCCGGAGCGACATCTACTCGCTCGGCGCGATGCTCTACGAGATGATCGGCGGGGTGGCGCCGTTCACCGGGCCCACCCTCCAGGCGATCATCGCCAAGCTCTTCACCGAGGCGGCGCCCCCGCTCCGCGACCAGCGGCACGACGCGCCCGACTGGCTCGACTCGGCGGTGATGAAGGCGCTGAGCAAGGCGCCCGCCGCGCGCTATGCCACCGCGGCGCAGTTCGCCCAGGCGCTCACCTGGCCGAGCGGCACGACCACGCCGCCGGGCGGGCACACCGGGGCGCAGGTGTCGGCCAAGTCCATCGCGGTGCTCCCCTTCGTCAATATGAGCAACGACGCCGAGAACGAGTACTTCAGCGACGGGATCGCCGAGGAGATCATCAACGCGCTCACCAGGATCGAGGCGCTCCGGGTGGCATCGCGTACCTCCTCCTTCGCGTTCAAGGGAAAGAACGAGGACATCGGCGAGATCGGCCGGAAGCTCAAGGTGGCGACCGTGCTGGAGGGGAGCGTGCGCAAGGCGGGCAGCCGGCTCCGGGTCACCGCCCAGCTGGTGAGCGTGGCCGACGGGAACAATCTCTGGTCGGATCGCTACGACCGCCAGCTCGAGGACGTCTTCGCGATCCAGGACGAGATCGCGGGAAACATCGTCCGCGCGCTCCGGGTGGTGCTGAGCGAGGGGGAGAAGCAGGCCATCGCCAAGCCCGCGCCCACCGAGAACGTCGAAGCCTACGACTACTACCTGCGCGGGCGGCAGTTCTTCCATCAGTTCCGCCGCACCGGGATCCAGTTCGCCCGGCGGATGTTCGAGCGCGCCATCGAGGTGGACCCCGGCTTCGCGCTGGCCTACACCGGGATCGCCGATTCCTGCTCCTTCCTCTACATGTACTGGGACGGGAGCAAGGCGAACCTCGAGGCCGCCGACCAGGCGAGCCGCAAGGCGCTCGAGCTGGGCCCCGAGGTGGCCGAGGCGCACGCTTCGCGCGGATTCGCGCACACGCTCCGCCGCGAGTACGCCGAGGCGAGGCGCCAGTTCGAGACGGCGATCCGGCTCAACCCGAAACTCTACGAGGCCCACTACCTCTTCGCGCGGGCCTGCTTCCAGGAGGGGAAGGTCGAGGAGGCGGTCCGGCACTACCAGGACGCCTCGCGAGTGCGGCCGGAGGACTATCAGGCGCTGCTGCTGATGCAGAGCCCGCTCAACAGCCTGGGCCGTCACGAGGAGGCCAAAGCGGTGCTGCGGCGCGGGCTCCAGGTGGCCGAGAAGCACCTCGAGCTCAACCCGGACGACGCGCGGGCGCTCTACCTGTCGGCGGGGGCGCTGGTGCAGCTTGACGAGAGGGAGCGGGCGCTCGAGTGGGCCCGCCGCGCGCGGGCCATTGACCCGCAGGACTCCGGACTCCTTTACAATGTCGCCTGCGTCTATTCCCTGGCCGGGCTCAAAGACGACGCGCTCGGCTGCCTCGACACGGCGATCCAGAACGGGTTCGGCCACCGGGAGTGGGTCGAGAACGATTCCGATCTCGACCCGCTCCGTGGCGACCCCCGCTTTCAGGCGCTGCTCAAGCGGCTCTGAGGCTCAGGGCGCCGGTTTCGTCTTCCGGAAATCAATCCCACCAGCCCGCCCCCGCGCGTCCACGCTCGCCTCCTCGGCGAGTTCCGATCACTGGGACAAAATGGCTCGGTCACCGGGACAAAGTGTCCCCGGTGCGGCCAATTCGCCCGCGAGCGTCCCATAGCCCATGGCGATGAATTGGCTTGCCTGCCTGGTGCCGGCGCTGGCGCTTTCCGCATTCGCTTCCCCCGCGCGGGCCCAGGCGACGGAATCCTCGCCGATGCTCACGGCGGGGCTCTCGGCCGGCGTCATGCGCTTCCGAAGCGGCCTCCAGCGCGAGGTGCTGAGCGGGGCGCTCCAGTACCGGCCCACGTCATGGCTCACCGTGGGGGCGGCCCCCACTGCGGTCCGGGTCGCCCCCGCGGGCGGAGCCGCCTATGCCGGGGTCGGCGACCTGCCCGTCACGGTCGGCGTGAGCAAGCCGCTCGCGGGCGCGCCGGCATTTTCGCTGGGCGCGGGCCTGGTCGCGTCGCTCCCTGTGGGCAATCGAAGCAACGATATCGGGAGCCGGGAGGTGGGGTGGGCGATGGATCTCGCGGCGGGCTTCGCCCCGCGGGATCGCTTCCTGTTCTATGGCAGCGTCAGCCGCGACCTTGCCGGGGCGCGGGGGGGCGGTGCGATCCTTTCGGTGCGGTACACCTCGCTGGGCGCCGATGCGGCCCTCGGGCTCTCGGGCCGGTTCACCGCCACCGCCTCCCTGGCGGCGGACGCCGCCCGCTCCGATTCCCTGGCGCCGCTGGTCCGGACCGCGGGGGTGGGATTCACTCTCCGGTTGGTCCGGGACCTGCAGTTGATCGTGGACGGAGGGCTCGGAGTCAATCAGGACTCGCCCCGGTGGCTCCTCTCGATCGGCGTGGGCACCGCGTACTCCGGACTCTCGCCGGTGGGCCTCAACAACCCCGGACAGCGGCTCAAGACCACGTTCGGCCGCGGCCCGGCAAAGCTCAAGAGCGATCTCCGAGCGAAGAGAGGCTCGTGAGGCGCGGCGGCGGCGGCCGCCGAAGCGACGTTCCGCGCCGCTGGAGCATCGGAGACCGGCGGGCTCAAGTCATGGCGCGCTTCGCGCCGAATGGAAAGGAAGAGAGGCATCGCATGCGAGTATCCCGTCGGATCCCCCGAATCAGTCTGGCGCTGTTGCTGCTGACGCCGGCGGCGCTCGGCACCGTCGCGGCGCAGAAGCCCACGCCCAGGCCCAAGCCGGTTTCGGCGCCCACAAAACCCACGGTGCACGCCGCGTCGGTCAAGACGCCCAGGATTCCCATGAGCTTCACCGACATCGCGCCCAAGCTCAGCACCACGCCGAGCGCCCTGGAGACGCAATTCGAGGCCGCGCGGGCCACGAATCGGAAGCTCACCCGCGGGGAGTTCATCACCGCCGACGTGGTGGCGCAGGACCTCGCCGCCAAGAATCCGGCCATCACCCTGCAGGCCCTGCTCAGCGGGCTGAAGAGCGACAAGAACCTCAACAAGACGCTCGTGGGCCTCGGGTTCACCAGGAAACAGGCCGATGACGCGACCGACGCCGCCGAGCGCGAGATCAAGGCCGCGGACAAGGCGGCCAGGAAGGCGGCGAAGGAGGCCAAGGAGGAAGCCAAGGAGGCGACCAAGGACACCAAGAAGCCCGACAAGGACGACTTGCCGAAGCCGCCGAAGAAGCCGGACAGCCGGTAGCTCCGGGCGCGAATCGAGAAGGAAAGCGGGCGGGCTCCCTGGAGTCCGCCCGCTTTTTCGAGTCCATTACCGGGCTTTCCCGCGCGGCGCGCGGCGCGGCCGGGCCAGGCACTCGACTCGCCTTCCCCTCGCCGGAGGGCGGGATCGCCGGTATCTTTGTCGTTTCCCATGAATGATCTCCAGACCCGCCTCCAGGCGGGACTCACCGGCCGGTATGCCCTCGAGCGCGAGTTGGGCCAGGGGGGCATGGCCGTGGTGTTCCTGGCCCGGGACCCCCGCCACGATCGCCAGGTCGCGCTCAAGGTGCTCCGCCCGGAGATCTCGGCCGAAATCGGCGCCGAGCGCTTTCTCCGCGAGATCAAGATGGCGGCCGGCCTCAACCATCCGCACATTCTTCCGGTCTACGATTCGGGGGAGGCGGGCGGCCTGCTCTTCTACGTCATGCCCAACATGGAGGGACACTCGCTCCGGGAGCGGCTCGATGCCCAGCGCCAGCTGGGCCTCGACGAGGCGCTGCGGATCACCCGCGAGGTGGCCGCCGCGCTGGACTACGCGCACCGGAAACGGGTGGTGCACCGGGACATCAAGCCGGAAAACATCCTGTTCCACGAAGGCAACGCGATGGTGGCGGACTTCGGCATCGGAAAGGCGCTGAGTGGCAACAGCGCCATGACCCAGACCGGCCTCGCCATCGGCACCCCGGCCTACATGAGCCCGGAGCAGGCCTCGGGCGAGCACGAGATTGACGGCCGGAGCGACCTCTACAGCCTCGGCTGCGTCCTCTACGAGATGCTGACCGGGGAGCTGCCGTTCACCGGCGCCACCGCCCAGGCGATCATCACCAAGCGCTTCATCTCCCCGGTCCCCCATGTCACGGCGGTGCGCGACGTGCCGGACGGCGTGGACGAGGTGGTGAGCCGCGCGCTCGCCCGGGCCGCGGTGGATCGCTTCCCCACCGCCGCCGATCTGGGTGAAGCGATCCGGCAGCTCTCGCAGGAACGCGGGGCCGCGGCGCGGCGCACCCCCCCCGAGCAGCAGAAGCCGGCGCCCGCGGCGAAGACCATCGCGGTGCTCCCGCTCGCCAACATGAGCGCCGACCCCGAGAACGAATACTTCAGCGACGGGATGACCGAGGAGATCATCGGCGCACTCTCCAAAGTTCCCGGGCTCCACGTCGCCTCGCGCACCTCCTGCTTCGCCTTCAAGGGCAAGGAGGTGGACATCCGCCAGGTGGGCGAGAAGCTCGGCGTCGTTTCGGTGCTCACCGGGAGCGTGCGCAAGGTCGGCAACCGGATCCGGATCAGCGCCCAGCTGGTGAACGTGGAGACCGGCTACCACCTCTGGTCCGAGACCTACGACCGCCAGCTGGAGGACGTCTTCGCCATCCAGGACGAGATCTCCCGCGCGATCGCCGACGCGCTCAAGCTCCGGCTCGGCAGCGAGAGCGACCAGCTCGTTGCGCCCACCCGGAACCTCGAGGCGTACAATCTCTACCTCAAGGGGCGCTTCTTCTTCTATCGCTTCACCGAGCCGGGCCTGCGGAAAAGCCTGGAGCTGTTCCAGCACGTGCTGCTGCAGGAACCCGGCTACGCGCGCGCCTATTCAGGTATCGCGGACTGCTGGTGCGAGCTGGCGGATGACTGGGTCGCCCCCGACGATGCGTACCCTCGGGCGAAGGCGGCCGCGACCACGGCCTTACGCCTCGAGCCCGAGCTGGTCGAAGCGATGACTTCGATCGGGAAGGTGCTCGCCTGGTACGAGTGGGATTTCGCGGGCGCCGAGCGACAGCTGCGCCGCGCGGTCCAGCTCAACTCCAACTACACCGAAGCGCACTGGACCTTCGGGAGCGTGCTGCCGGCGGTCGGCCTGCTGGGCGAGGCCATCGGCGAAATGAAGAAGGCGCTCACCCTCGACCCGCTGCACCCCCACCATAGCCGCTGGCTCTGCCGCTTCCTGCTCTACGCGAAGGATTACGGCGGGGCGATCGCGCAGGGCCAGAAGACGCTCGAGCTGCATTCCGACTACTTCCACGCCTATCTGGACATCGGCACCGCCTACCTGACCCAGGGGAACCCGGAAGCGGCGCTGCAATGGTACCGACGCTCGCAGGGGCTGGAGACCAGCGTGCGCTCCTACGATGCCTACATCGTGCGGGCCCTCGCTCCGCTGGGCCGGGGCGATGAAGCCGAGGCGATCCTGGCCCGGCTGGAGGAGGAATCGGGGCAGCACTACATCCGCTCCGAGATCCTGGCGATGGGCTACGCGGCGGTGGGCAACCTCGATCGCGCCTTCGCCTGCCTGGAGAAGGCGTTCCAGGCCCGGTCGGCCGGGCTGATCTACCTCCACCTCGATCCCGGCTACCAGCCGCTGAAGACCGACCCCCGATTCGAGGACCTCGTCAGGCGGATCGGATTGAGATAGCTCAGCGACCTCCCGCCCACTGGTACACCACCCCGCCCTTCATCACGAACACCACCCGCCGCACCGCGGTGAGATCCTCGAGCGGGTTCCCGTCCAGCGCGATGATGTCCGCTTCCATCCCCGGCGCGATCGCACCGATCCGGTCCGCCATGCCGAGCGATTGGGCCGCGAGTGAGTTGGCGGAGACCAGCGCCGCCATGGGGCTCTGGCCGCACTCCGTCACCCGGCCGAAGAATTCCTCGGCGTTTCGCCCGTGGGCCCCCGCCGTCGCGTCGGTGCTGAAGACGATCTTGAGCCCCGGCGTGGCCACGCCGGCCCGGCAGATCGCGTAGTCGAGCGGGAGGTCCCTCGCCATGATGGCGAAGCCCTCCTCGGTGTAGTTGCCGACGCCGAGGTAGCGCGCCTTGTTCTCCAGGTAGCTCTGAACCACGAGGCCGACCTGGGGACTGAACCAGGTGCCGGCCCGCGCCAGAACGGCCAGGTCGGCGGAATCGGCGTACGTGGCGTGCTCCACCTGGGTGCAGCCGGCGCG
Organism: Gemmatimonadales bacterium; assembly: GCA_036004545.1. Lineage (GTDB taxonomy): Bacteria > Gemmatimonadota > Gemmatimonadetes > Gemmatimonadales > GWC2-71-9 > JABFSM01. The sequence continues at coordinate 1,108 of DASYRI010000078.1, read as the reverse complement.
GGCCGCGGCGGCCACCGACGACCGGTAGGCGTGCACCAGCGTTCTGAGCCCGCGGGCTCTCGCCTCGCCGCAGAGGATCGCGAGCTGCTCCTCGCCGAGCGTCGGCCCCGCCCCGACCCGCTGGCTCTTCGACGCGAAGATCTTGATCAGGTCGGCGCCGTCCTGCGCCAGCCGGCGGACCATCGCGCGGAGCTCGCCCGGGGTCCCGGTCGACTCGCCTTTCCCGATGATCGGATCGAGCGAGGTGAGGATCCGCGGGCCGACGAGCTCGCCCCGGGCGATGGCGTCGCGGAGGGGCTTGTCGGCCGCCTCGCCCACGCTCTGCACCGTGGTGAATCCCGCCAGCAGCGTCGCCCGGGCGTTCGCTGCGGCCCCTTCCACGGCTTCGGCCCGCGGCTCCTGCTCCGTCGAGATTCGGCCGTCCCGCCCGAAATGGGAGCCGATGTGGACGTGGACGTCGATCCAGCCGGGAAGCACGGTGTAGCCGCGGAGATCGTAGCTGACGGCCGCGGCCAGGGAGGGGGGATCGAGTCGGGCGATCTTCCCGTGCTGAACGACGATCCGGGTGGCGCCCAGCAGGTTGCCCCGTCCGTCGAGAACGCGGTCGGCCTGGAGGACGATAGGCGCCGCCGGTGCTGCGGGCGGCGCCTGGGCCGCCGCGGGAAAGCCGGGGGCGGCCCCGACGCCAAGCGTCAGGAGGAGGATGGGACTTGGGATGGACCGTGATCCGCCCGGGGACATCAGCGAATGGAACGCCCGGCTGACCGGCCGTCAAGGCCCTCCCGGCGGGGAGCGGGACTTCAAGTCGTGCGGTCGATCAGAACTTGAAGTCCTTCCTGCCGTTCGACCGCGAGGAGCCCTCTCCGGCAGCGCGGCCCGGGGCTTTGGGCATGGCAGGGATAGATGCGAACCCGGGGGGCGGTCCGTCCAGGATCGGCACGCTGCACGAACACACGCCGCCGTGGGCGGTCGCCTTGGGCGTCGTGGCGGAGGGCCGCCGGTAGGAGAGTCGCTTTCGGTAGCTCATGAACCCGCCGCACCGGTGGCAATGCGTGCCGAGCATACGCCCGCCCCTTTCTAACGAGGAGAATGAGGGGCGGACTTCGCC
>DASYRI010000077.1:0-2770 GCA_036004545.1 Gemmatimonadales bacterium | reverse complement strand
CCGTCGGTCGAGCTTCGCCGCGGCGAGTGCGAGCGAATTGGCCAGCGCCATGTGGCCGTCGAGCCGGTTGACGAAAACCGGGTTGTTCGGCGTGACCGAGTCAATCCAGGCCCGGTCGGGGAGCGGCGTCCCCGGCCACTTCTCGTGGTCCCAGTCGCCCCCGGTGATCCACTCACCGGGGCGGAGCGTCGCCGCGAACGCCTTGATGCGGCGGGTGAGCTCCTCCCTGGTGGTCGCGTCCCGGAGATCCACGCTGGCGAGCTGGAAGCCGCCGCTCAGGAGATGGACGTGATCGTCCATGAAGCCCGGGGCGACCAGACCGCCACCCGCCTCGATGCGCTGGGTCCTGGCGCCCACCAGCCGAGCGACCTCGGCGCTGTCCCCAACCGCGAGGACCGTATCTCCCCGAACAGCCACGGCCGCGGCCCAGGGGCGGGCAGTATCCCCGGTCCAGACCCGGCCGAAGATGACGAGGTCCGCAACGGGCGCGCGGGCGCAGCCGGCGAACAGGGGGAGCAGTGTGAGCAGGGGGAGCAGGACGAGCGGTTCGGGGCGGCGCATGAGGGATCGGGGGATCAGGGGATCGGGGATCAGGGGACCAGGGGATCAGGGGAGGCGGCCGCCGCTCAGGGCCGGAACCTGGCCAGCCGGCGGAGAGCTTCGAGCTTCTCGATGGCACTCGTCCCCTTGGCCGGAGCCGCGGGGGTCACGGCGAAGAGATCCCGGATGTCGAGCAGGATCTCCAGCATCAGCTGGTCGCGCATGTAGGCGTTGTCGAGGTCGGCCATGCGGCCCTCCTCCCCGGCCGCCCTGGCGCGCTCGTAGGTCTCCTTGTAGATGACTTCCAGGTTGGCGAGGATCTTGTCGCGAGGGCGCATGGGAAAGGGAGCTGGGGAGCTAGGGAGCTAGGGAGCTAGGGAGCTAGGGGGCTAGGGAGCCAGGTGGCCGATGGGGAGTATACTCCCGCCTTTGATCCCGGGCACATGGGCCCAGGATCTGATATCTTCTGACCAGGCAGTTGCCTAGCTCCCCAGCTCCCCAGCTCCCTAGCCCCCTAGCCCCCCAGCCTCATGCTGACCGGAAAGCAGGTTCTGTTCTTCGCCGCACCGCTCTACGAAGACCTGGAGCTCTGGTACCCCAAGATCCGCCTGGAGGAGGAGGGGGCGTCCTGCGTCGTCGCTGGCCTCGGCGAGAAGACCTACCAGGGGAAGCGCGGTTATCCCATCACTCCGGATGCGACGGTGGATGAAGTCGAGGCCGCCGATTTCCACGCGCTGGTGATCCCGGGCGGCTACGCGCCCGATATCCTGCGGCGCTCCCCGCGGGTGCTCGAGCTCACCCGGCAGATTCACGCCGCCGGCAAGCCGGTCGCCTTCATCTGCCACGCGGGGTGGGTGCCGATTTCGGCGGGAATCGTGAAGGGACGCCGCGGCACCAGCGTGGGTGCGATCAAAGACGACCTCGTGAACGCGGGGATGCTGTGGGAGGACAGCCCGGTGGTGGTGGACAGGAACCTGATCACGAGCCGAACTCCTGCCGACCTCCCGCATTTTTGCAAGGCGCTCATTGCCGCACTCGCGGGAGGGACGCAAGGACGCAAAGACGCAATGACGCCAGGGGCACGGGAAGTCGGAACGCGGGGCAGTTCCCGTTGACCGTTGACTGTTGACAGTTGACCCTCGACCGTTGACGCAGTCCTGAGGCCGGATGTCCCTCTCCGAATCCCAGCAGCGGGTCGACGCCTGGATCTCCCGATTCGAGGAGGGCTACTTCCACCCCCTCACCAATCTTGCGCGGCTCACCGAGGAGGTGGGCGAGCTGGCCCGCGAGATCAACCACCGCTTCGGGCAGAAGACCAGGAAGCCGGAGGAGCCGGAGGGCGATCTGGCCATGGAGATCGCCGACATCCTCTTCGTCCTGATCTGCATCGCCAATCGGGAAGGGATCGACCTGCAGGAGGCGTTCGACCGGATGATGGTGAAGGTGGACGGACGCGACACGACGCGCTGGACGCTCAAGCACCGCGCCTAGCGGGTCATTCGACCCGGAGCGCCGTGAGGGGATCGACCCGGCGCGCCCGCCGGGCGGGGATGAACGCCGCCAGCAGCGCCACCCCCAAGGTGACGAGGACCGCGCCGGCCAGGGTCGCCGGATCGTTCGGCGCCATTTCGTACAGCAGGGTCCGGAGAAGCCGGCCGAGTCCGAGCGCCCCGGCCACCCCGGCAGCGAGGCCGGCCAGGACCGGACCCACAGTGCGGAGGGTGCACTCCCGCACGATCGCGCCCGGCGGCGCCCCGACCGCGATCCGGAGCCCGATCTCGCGGGTGCGCTGCGCCACGGCGAAGGCCACCACCGCGGCGATCCCCGCGGCGGCGAGCAGCAGCGCGATCGCGGCGAACAGCGCCAGCAGCAGGCTCCGAATTCGGGGCAGGGCCAGACTGTCGCCGACCACTTCGGTGAGCGCCCGCCCGGTGAACGGAAGCCCACGATCCACTCTCGCGATGGCGGTGCGCAGATCGCCGAGAACGGGCGCGGCGGGCAGGCTCGAGCGCACGATGACGGTGAGGGGCAGCCACCGCGGCGGCCGCTGGCGGTAGCTGTAGTAGATCGCGGGCACCGGCTCGACGGCGAGCCCGTCCTGACGAGTGTCTCCCACCACGCCGACGATCGTGGCCCAGGGATCCTCGCCCGAGTCCATGCCGGGGAATCGTACCCGGCGGCCGAGGGCGTCGCTTCCCTCCAGATGCCGGTGAACGAAGGCCTCGTTCAC